>JAOARK010000398.1 GCA_025210575.1 Schleiferiaceae bacterium | reverse complement strand
AATATAAGCTTCATCTCTTTTTAAAGTAAAAGATGGCTTCCCCTGAACCGACAAACTCGCATTTATACCCGCAATCATACCTTGTGCCCCTGCTTCTTCATAGCCCGTGGTACCATTAATTTGCCCTGCAAAATATAGATTAGAAATTATTTTGGTTTCAAGAGTATGATACAATTGTGTTGGATCGAAATAGTCATATTCAATGGCATAACCAGGACGATACATTTTTACATTTTCCAGACCAGGAACTTTTCTAAGTGCTTTTAATTGCACATCCCAAGGTAAACTTGATGAAAATCCATTAATATAGTATTCATGCGTACTTTCACCTTCTGGTTCTAAAAAAAGTAAGTGCTCATTCTTTTCAGAAAAAGTGGAAAGTTTTGATTCAATACTTGGACAATAACGAGGCCCGGTACTTTGGATCGTTCCGTTATACATTGGTGAATCTTCAAATCCTTCCTTTAAATTTTCGTGTACATCCGGATTGGTATATGTAATATAACAAGCACGCTGACGAAGTTCTCTATCCACATGATTATTCAAATATGAGAATTGATAAAAGCCCTTTTCCCCTTCTTGTTTTCTCATCACTGAAAAATCAATTGTTCTACCGTCTAATCGGGCTGGCGTTCCGGTTTTCATTCTTCCCACTTGAAATCCATAGGATTTAATCTGTTCACTTATTCCAAAAGAAGCTGGTTCTGCAGATCGCCCCCCCTGCTCTTGTTTGCGACCAATATGCATTAAACCATTTAAAAAAGTTCCATTAGTAAGAACTACAGTTTCAGCATATATATCAATTCCCAACTTAGTGGTGACGCCAATTACCTTCTTATCTTCTACAATAATACTAGTAACTGCATCCTGCCACATATCAAGGTTTTCAGTATTTTCTACAATTGTACGCCATTCTGCAGAGAATATCATCCTATCACACTGAGCTCTTGGGCTCCACATCGCAGGTCCTTTAGAACGATTAAGCATTCGAAACTGAATAGATGATCTATCAGTTACTATCCCTGTATATCCTCCTAAAGCATCTAACTCACGAACAATTTGTCCTTTCGCAATTCCCCCAATGGCCGGGTTACATGACATTTGTGCAATTTTGTTCATGTCCATTGTAATTAATAGAACAGATGAACCCAAATTAGCAGCTGCGGTAGCAGCTTCACATCCGGCATGTCCGGCTCCAACAACTATAACATCATATTTAGGCAACATATATTTTCAGATATTTGCATTCTATATTCCTCATCTTCACACAAAGATATATAATATACTATAAATCACTACATATCAATCATCTAGACGCCTTAAGGTTTCCCATAAACATCTAATATTCAAACTAATACGTAAAAAATTGCACAAATTTAATCAATCTCGGAAAGTAATGCTAGTGATTCGTCTTCCTTTTGAGTCATTAATTGCTGATCTTCATCCGTTTTATCATCAATTCCAAGTAAATGCAGAACACCGTGAATGATAACACGATGTAATTCTTCTAAATATTCACACTTGTATTCTTTAGCATTATCAAATACTGTATCAACACTTATGAACAAATCACCTGATATTATATCGCCAACAGTATAGTCAAATGTTATAATATCCGTAAAGTAATCGTGATTAAGGTGTTCACGATTCATCTCCAATAAATAATCATCAGAGCAAAAATAATAATTGATCTCCCCTATTTCACCGCCATTATTAACGACAACGCGATTGACCCAATCGCTAATGCGTTTTTGATCAATCGCGGGAATATCAGTTTCACACGAGTTATATGTAATCAACATTTATCCAAATCTAAATTTCATTTCTACTAAGGCTCCGTTTTCACAAAACTCAATATCATCGGCAAGGTGATTCATAAGGAAAATTCCTCGACCATGAGTTTTTTCCAGGTTTTCGGGTAAAGTTGGATCAGGTATATTCATAAAGTCAAATCCGGTGCCTTCATCTTCTACTTTAAATTGTATTGCATCTTCATCTATGGCATATTCAACTTTTACATGCTTGGAAACATCTAACTGATTACCATGTAGGATTGCATTGTTAACAGCTTCAATTATGGCAACGGAAATCTTGCCATAGATTTCAGAACTTAAATTGTAAGATGAAGAGATATCATCTATTAACCTTTCAACTCTAGTTATGTTCTCTAATTCGGATGGAAATACTAGCAAATTATCTGATTTAGTCATTATTTAGTTTTATCATATAGTCCAAATACAACTTATTATAATAATCGAACAGCTTAATATTTGTGTCATAAAAGACGTCATCAAAATCTGTTCGTACCCTTTTATACTCAAATATTTCTTTAGGGTTACTCAATTTTAGAATATTTCCTGATTTACTTTCACGACCTTTATCAAAATCTTTTTCCCTCTTGGCATTTTCAGCCTCCAATAAACGCGTTAAAATGCGATTCTGACGAAATATCGTATTCGAATTTATAGAAAAATTAGAAACATCGGATTCAATTTGGTCAACCATTTTCATCACTTCACGTAATATTTTTTCACTTTCATGTCCAACATCACCTTTTTGCAGTAATTCGTTAACATTTTCCTTAAACATTTCCTGTTGCTTCAGAAATTTTCCCAGGCTCTCGTTGCTATTTTTTTTCCCATCAGAATTTTTCATTTGAGAAATTAAATCTTCCAGCATCTTTTTTAAAGATTGTTGCTGAGATTTTAATCCTCCAAGACTTGGCATCCCTCCTTTTTTATCACCAAGCTGATCCCCAGGCATTGCATTAGCCATTTGTTCCATTAATTGCATTAGGGCTTCAGAAAGAAATATTGATAAGTCATTTATTTCTGTCAAAGCTTTTTGTTGTTCGGCATTTGCCTGAATTTTTCTTCTGTTATTTGCTTCTTCAACAACTTTGTCAAGATAGTTTTTAATATCAAAGATTTTATTCCCTATTAAGCTTGCAATTTGTGGTGAACGTGACGATAGAGAGAACAATGAATCCTGAATCAACTTGTACTCATCATTCAAAACACCCTGTTTCAATATTATTTCTACATACTGAGGGTTTCTATAATTGACCATTTTTAAATCAAGCAAATTCTTTTCCTGTTGGAAAGAAAATTCAATCAAATTATTCATCAATCTAATCAAATTATCAACATCTACACTCAACTGAGCAACAGAACTTTGCATCATAGCATTATTCATCTTCTTAGCTAATTCACGTTGTTTTCGTGAGGTTTGTTTCATGTTTTTCAATGTCTTCCCCGACTTTCCCTCATTTATCAAATTCTCAGAGCGTTTAAAAAAATCTGATATTTCATTAATTTCGTCATCCATTTGATCAAATTGATAAGGTTTTTCAATTTGATTGTTTTTATCGATAACATTAGAAAAATCGTTTTGAAACTCTTCCCAGGCCTTTTTGTCTTTTTCGATTTGATTTTTTAATTCCTGATTTTCTTTTCGCAATTCATCAGATGCTTTTTCATGCCTTTCTGCAATTTTTTCAACTCTATCGATTAGTTGCTTCATTTGAATTTCCACTTCGTACCTTTGCAGTAGTTGTAAGTTTCTTTCCATCTGTCGCTGGAAATCTTCAAATGACATTTTTAGTTTATTGCCTTTCTTATTTAATTCTTCCCGACTAAAATTTTCCTTTAGCTTATTAAATTCTTCAAACAATTTCTTCAAGTCATCATCCATTACTTTTTCAAGTAGTTCATCAATCTGCTTTTGTTTTTCCAGTAATAAGGAATCCTGATTTAAATTCGAATTCATCAATTGATTTTTTCGCCTATTTTCATCTCGAATTTCTTTAAGCAAATCATCTAACTGAGCTTTCTTTTCTCCAATCTCATTCAATAATTGATCTTGCTGCCATTTTTCAGTTGATCCATCTAAAGCACCTTTCTGCATTCTCAAAATGTCCTCCTGAATAGATTCACTTAAATTGATCCCCTCTTTAATTTTCTTGTTAATATCATCTTGTACAATGGAGTTTAAATCGAAAATTTCATTGGAATCAGGAATATAGAATGACAGTTGCTCTGAACGAGTTTTTTTAGGAGTATTTATTTTATCATTATCAAAGACTTCAAAGTAATATTGTACATTTTCGCCCAATTCAATTCCATCATCTGCGAAATCAAAGGCAAAATAAAACTCTTGACTAATTAATCTCTTTTTAATATTAATGGGAACAAAAATCGCTGGTCTGTCTCCTGCTTCGCACACAAACCTGAGCTTACTAAAACCATAGTCATCCTTGATGATTCCCTTAAAATACAGAGCTGTATTAATAATGGAATCCGGTGTTGATATGACTTGGATTTGTGGAAATTGATCTTTAATGATATCGACATTGTATTTTGCAAATTCTTCCAGCTTAAAATCATTATTACTTAATGCCAAAGAGTAATTCACTTTATTCTTCAATGAGCGTGTGAATTTGAATCTCTCGCCTTCAATCTTCTTAATTGAATTAATTGAATCTGAGAAAACCAATTCCATATTTTTAATATCTTCTCCCTCCAAAATCCACTCTACAAAAGCGCCTTCAGGTACACTAATATCTCCTATATTCTTCTCGACAAAACCATTAATACCAGTATATTTTGGAGGCTCTACCTGTATTTGAAAAGATTTTAATGTTGGTTTATTTAAAACTTTTAAATTATAAGGTTCAGATGTAACATTACCTGATTCAATTTGAAAAATAATTTCATGATTAACATTTCTAAAGACATATGAGAAATTTCCGGCAGATTTTCGTTGGAGTAGAAACCTGGTTTCATCAATAAGCAAATAAGCTTGACTAGGATAATATGATCCTCGTGTTGATATATTTAAAACAAAATCAGAGCCTTTTTCAACTTCAAGAACTTGTTCTTCTATTTGAAAAGAAAATGCTGCAGGAGGGCTATATTTAGTCCTAAAATGAATTAGCCTTTTAGAACTCTCCGAAAATAGATCAGGTATTAAAAAAAAGGATACCAGTGTTACTGCCGATAGGGCACCTAAATACTTTAAAAAGCGCAAATTATCTCGAAAATTAATGGCCTTACGAAAAGGAACAAGCTTGATTTCATCAATTCTTTGATTAATGCTGGCTAATAGCAAACTACTTGATACTATCTCTTCTTCTCCGTACAGTTCAGATAATTCAAGGGTGTTTATTAATTTATCTTCAAGTTCGGGAAAATGGTAATTTATAATTGCAATAGCTTGTCTATGGGTAATGGTTTTCCCAATCCTTAACAATCCATTTATTGGTAGAACTATTAAGCGAATTAGAATCCATAAAAAAAGAAGGATGAAGCCAATGAAAAAAAAAGTTTTAACACCAACTGACCAATAGAGAAAGTACTCAGAAAAACTTACCAACAAAAGGTAGGTTAAAAGCATAGTTTTACTCAAAATCAATCCACGTAATAACTGATTTTGATAATACTTTCTAATAAAGCGATCAAGCTTTTCAATAAATATATGCCTGCTACTCTCCATACTATCTTCTTACGCAGACATTTTAGTTACGATACAACCAACTTGCAGGATTTAGTTTTGTACTTCCCTTCCACAATTGAAATTTCAAGACTGTTTGGTTCTCTGTTGAATCAGTAAATACAATTCCAATTTTCTCTTTAGCACTAATTAAATCGCCTTTTTTCACATTTACTGATGCTAAATTCGAATAAACAGAAAAGAATTCACCATGTCTAATGATAACCACATTATTTAAGCCTGGCATTGATAAAATATGGGTCACCTCTCCTTTAAAAATACTTCTACAAACAGAATTTGAGTCTGTCGTAATATTAACACCATCATTGCGAACAGTTACATGCTTCAATACAGGGTGTGGGTGTTCTCCAAACTTCTCAGAGATAAACCCTGTCTTTGTTGGCCATGGCAATTTGCCTTTATTCTTACCAAAAGATTGTGAGAGTACTTTTTCCTCAGGAGTTAAAGCAAACTTACCTCCTGATTTTTTCTTGGATGCAAGTTTAGCTTGTCTTTGGATTATTTTTTGAATCTCCTTATTCAACTTCTGGGCATAACGTTTTTGCTTTTTGAGATCGTTGCGAAGTTGACGTTCCTTCTTTTTTAACTCACTTACAAGATTAGACTGTTGATCCTTTTCCCTGGAAAGGGTATTTTTTTCCTGCGTTTTGCTTACCAATAAAAGTTGCTTCTCTTTCTTGGATTTATTTAGTATTGCTAATTTGGTAGTTAATTCCTCTTGTTTTTTTACAATCACCTTCCCTTGTTTTCGACTATATTCAGAAAACTGTTGTAAGTATTTGAACCTTTTGTAAGCCTGATTGAAGTCTTTTGAAGACAACAGAAACATTAATTTTTCGTAGGAATTACGTTGTTTATAGGCATAGACAATCATCTTAGCGTAATGCTCCTTTAGCTTCCCGAGCTCTTTTTTAGCATTTTTAACCTCATTATCTACATCCTTGATTTGTGATTCTATGAATCCTATTTCGTTTTCAATGGATTGTATTAAGGCTTCTCTTGACTTAATTCTTTGATTTAATAAATTCAACTGTCCAAGACTGGACTTCTTGTTGCGAACAGTATTTTTTAACAGCTTATTTGTATATGCTATTTCCTTTTCATTCTGCTGTTTGCGCTTTTTAAGGGTTGAAATATTTGTTTGACCACTTGCCGAAAAAACAAATATCAACAAACAAGATAAAAATATCAGTCCAATTTTATTTACAGATATTCCTGGCAGCTTCATCTTTATTAATTAGGGATAGATTCTTTTGTATTTATCAGATATTTTAAACGAAAACCTCAATTTATCATCGAATGTAATCGTCTTAAATTTGATGTTACAAGATAGCAAATGTTTTGAATCCTGAACCTGAAAACTCACACGTTGAGGAAACTTGTTTTGTCCGAAGTTCTTGAAATCACGGTATTGAATATTCACATTTCTTCCTTCTTCAAAATCCTTCACATGTACATCCGTAATACGCATTAGCGATGGGTCAATGACAAATTTCTGGTAATTAAATCTTGCCAATCTTTTCAATTTATCTTTTTTAAGCTTCCTGTCAATCTTTCGTGCTTTATCTGAGATGAATACATACTTATTGTCAATTATTTTTCCTTTGAAATTTCTAATAAAGGCCTTTTGTTTTTCTCCGTTAGGGGTTTGAAAAACAGAATTTGTTAAAATACTTTGAATGATGGCAAAGTTCAAATCCATTTTTAACTTATCCTCTAAATAGTCAAAATCATCAATGAAATAAGTTTTATCAGGGTGCCTGTTAATCATCTTAACAGTGTCTTTACTAATTAACAATCGAGCCACCTCTATTCCTCCTACAGGAGCATTAATTGTCATCCAAATCAGGCTATCTTTTTGAACTTTAATAGAGCCTTTAAACCCTTTTTTTATTCCATCAATAGTGATATTAGCACTGAACTTCTTCACATAGAAACTTTCATAGTTTAAGCTACTATCAATCAAATGATGAAAGAGTTTTGAGTCAGACATTGGCTTTGCTTTCACATAGCCAAGCTCATATGCAGATCGGCATGAAAACTGAAAAAGGGCCATGATTAATATCAAAGCCCCATATGTAATTTTTTTAAGATTTTTATTTCTCATCTTGCTTCTTCTTCTCAGGAATTACACCTGTTTTAACCTTTTCAGCCAGAAATTCGGATCCTTCTCCTATTTCCAAAGCCTTTTTCCACTCCACCAAAGCATCTTCATTATTTCCTAATCTGAAAAGGATATCTCCATAGTGTTCTACAATAACAGCTGAATCTTTACCTCCAAACTTCAAAGCTTTCTCCATTGCTTCCCGGGCTTCTTCATACTTCCCTAGTTGGTATAAAACCCACGCATGAGTATCAAGATAGGTTGAATTCTCAGATTCCAACTCAATACACTTAGAACTCATTTCTCTGGCTTTTTCCAATTGTTCACCCTTAACTGACAGATAATAGCTGTAGTTGTTTAATACGATTACATTTTCAGGATCAAAAAGTAAGACTTCGTCATAAGCCTTAAAGGCTTTTTCTCTCATTCCATTTTGATAGTATGCATCGCCAAGGTAGGTTTTAAACTGAACTCTTAATCTAACATTTTCACCAATGTACATTAATCCATCATTCAGTGTTTTTATAGCCTTTTCGTAATCTTCTTTTTGAGCTTCGGCAACACCTTTAAAAATGTATAGTAAAGGTTGGGTAGGAAAATACTTTAGTGCTTCTGTACTAACATCTCTCATTGCATCAAAATCCAGCAATTCATTATTTATCAGAAGTAATTCTTCCCAAACAACGTAGTTTGACTTGTCTTCTTCCAAGACCTTTCTGAGGTGATATTTTGCACCTTCATTATCTTTTCTCTTTCTCAAGTAGTCAGCATAAAGAGCATGAACACGAACATGACCAGGATGTATTTCAACCAAGGTATCCAATAAAGATTTTAGATACTCATCATCCAACTTAGGTTGCTCCTGAGTCATTAAAATTGAGATTAGGTACTGGATTTTCTGATCAGCAGTAATCTCTTCTTGTCCAAATGCCTTAAGTAAAGACTCATTACTTTTCGTATAATCCTTCTTTTTACGATAAAAGTCAGCAAGATAAAAATGAACCAATCCATTGTCAGGATCTATTTTTAGAATTTCCTCATACTGCTTAAAAGCTTTCTCTTCTTCATTATCAGCCAAGTATAAATCTGCCAGAACACCATAAAAATCTGCTCGATAAGGATATTCCTTAATCAACTTCTGCACCTCGGCATAAGCCATTTTTCTCTTACCTAGTTGGATGTATAATTTCTCTTTTTCGAGCGAAACACCTTCTTGAATACCTACTT
>JAOARK010000397.1 GCA_025210575.1 Schleiferiaceae bacterium | reverse complement strand
GCCGTGTATTACGCACATGCAGGTGCAGGAGAACTTCACCTCAGACCCTTAATCGATTTAAAATCAGAAAGTGACAGAATTAAATTGCGCCAAATTTGTGAAGCGTCTGCACAATTGGTAAAAAAATACAAAGGCTCACTATCTGGGGAACATGGTGACGGAAGAGTTCGTGCGGAGTTCATCCCATTGATGGTAGGTGAGTCAAATTACAATCGTTTTAAACGAGTAAAACAGATCTGGGATCCCAATGGAATTTTTAACCCCGGCAAAATTGTGGATGCCCCTCCGATGGATGAAGATCTGCGCTATGAAGTGGAAACGGAAGAAGCTGCTATTGACTCCTTCCTTGATTTTTCTGACAATCAAGGCCTTCTTCAAGCCGTTGAAAAATGTAATGGTTCCGCTGACTGCAGAAAAATTACTGGGGCTATGTGTCCAACATACCAGGCCACAAAAAATGAAAAGACAACCACAAGAGCTCGAGCAAACATTTTGCGAGAAGTTCTTACCGAAAATTCGAAATCCACTCTTCCTCTTGCTGATGAAGGCTTAAAAGAGGTGCTTGACCTTTGTGTGAGTTGCAAAGCTTGCAAACGAGAATGCCCAAGCAATGTAGACATGTCGCTGATGAAGGCAGAGTTCCTTTATCAGTACAATGAAAAGAACGGAATCAGTCTCAAAGACAAAATCATTGCCAATCTTCCAGAGCTGAATAAACGATCAATTCCAATTTCCAGACTCGTGAACTTTGCGATGAACAATTCGCTTACTGCTCGTTTTATAAAACAATTCCTTGGTGTTCACTCAAAGCGAAATCTCCCTCCTCTCAACTCCATTTCATTCGAAAAATGGCTCATACAAACCAAGCCACTTACACGTAACCCATACAAAACGGTTTATCTGTTCATAGATGAGTTTACCAATTTCAATGATCTGGAAATAGGGCAAATAACGGTGAGTTTGCTTTTCAGAATGGGTTATGAGGTCCTTTGGGTTTCAAATGCCTTTAGTGGACGAACTTACATTAGCAAGGGTCATTTACAAAAAGCTAAAGATGTTGCAGAAAAAAACGTAGAAGTCTATCGTGATTTAATTACACCAGAAACTCCATTAATCGGAATAGAACCTTCAGCAATATTGACCTTTAGAGATGAATACCCTAAACTATTGGAAGGAAAAGCAAAAAAAGAAGCACAGAATATTGCCACAAACACTTTTACCATAGAAGAGTTTATCTTTAACCAATCTAAAGAACGCGACCTTAAACAATTCTTTCATGAAGATGAAAAAAAGGTAAAAGCACATGTACACTGCCATCAAAAAGCGCTTTCAGATAAATCAATGACAGCCAGTATACTCAGCATTCCTAAGAACTACTCTTGTACTATCGTTAATGGAGGGTGTTGTGGCATGGCTGGTTCATTTGGGTATGAAAAAGACAAATTTGAGCTCAGTAAGCAAATGGCAGAGTTACATCTAATACCCACTGTAAACAATGCTAGTTCGGATACAATTATTGCAGCTTCTGGAACGAGTTGCAGGCATCAAATTGATGACTTATCGACAAGAACGGCATTACATCCAATTGAGGTCTTGTACAACGCATTGAAATGAAAAGCAGAATACTCTTTTTCTTCATTGTTTTAAGTGTTTCAATGTCGGCACATTATGGTGAGACACTTAAAACCGATAAAGATCTTTCCAAGATTTCCAAGGCTCTGGTATATGACATAGAGAAGTGCCAAGCTTTGATTTCTGCCAAACGAAAAACACAGTTGACCCGCGATAACAGAATCTGGTTAAAACTAGTTTCAGCGGTAATCGCGCAAAAAAAGGAAGACGCATATAGCGCAACAATAATTGTTGAGGAGCTAAAACTGCAAAAAATTGAAGACCCTTTTTTAAACGCATATTTACTTTACGTTGATGCACTGCTCAATGTGCCAATTAAAAATTTTGCCCTGGCATTAGAAAACACTTTAGAGGCTAAAGAAACGTTTGAGCGGCTAAGCGAATTCGCATATGTGGCAGATTGCCTTTCTCTTGAAGCAAGAATTTATACCAAGCTAGATCGACTTGAAGACGCAATCGAATCATTGTCTAAATCAATAGCAATCCATAGGTCCTCTAACGATTCCTTGCATCTCGCAGGAGACTATCATAATCTGGCCTTAGTATTAGACAGTACGAATAATGACAGCATTCTAAACTTGATAATTACTGCAACCCAAATGAATAAACAAATTGGCAACGCTTTTTGGGAAGCCAATAATCATTACATTTTGTCTATTCACCAAATGGGCAGGGGCAACGATAGTCTGGCCTATACCGAAATAGACATTGCCAAATCCTTATACGAATCCCTCCATATGTACAATATGGTTTTGCAAACGCAATTGCATACTGCAAATATGCTTTACGCAGATAGTTTGCCAGACAGTGCCCAAGTTTTATACCTAGATGTGATTTCAAAAGAAAAGGAATTGAGAACAGGTCTTAATTTAGAGACTGCTTATAGCAATTTAGCGGAGCTAGCATATACCCAACGCAATCTCGTTGACTATAGAAGATTCAGCCAGCGTGCCAAACACATTTCTGATAGTTTGCTAAACTTAGTCAATCAAAACACGATATCCGTTATCGAAATAAGGAACAAGTATAAGTTTAAGCAAACAGAATTAACAATTGCCAATCAAGATTTTATGTTAGAGTCTAGAACCAAATCTATTTGGATTGCAGTCATTTCATCTCTTCTAATCATCACTTTTTTTCTCATCTATGTCGTTGTAAAATCACGAAAGCTTGAAAAAGCAAAATCTGCTTTAAAAGAACTCAGACTTGAGCAAGATTTAGAGCTCAAACAAAAAG
>JAOARK010000396.1 GCA_025210575.1 Schleiferiaceae bacterium | reverse complement strand
TCTTCTTGAAAACCCTAATCAAAATGCAGTTGAGTTTATAGACAACTTTAAACTCAATCTATTTAGCGAAGAAATATTCTTGTTTACACCCAAAGGTGATTTGAGAGTTTTACCGAAGGGCTCCTCTCCCATTGACTTTGCTTTCGATATACATACCGAAGTAGGTAGTTCCATCCTTGGAGCCAAAGTGAACGGCAAGCTGGTTCCTCTGAGCTTTAAATTGAGAAGCGGTGATCAAGTCGAAATCTTGACCTCTCAAAAACAAAAACCCAAAGAAGATTGGCTCAACTATGTAGTGACTTCTAGGGCTAAATCAAAAATCAAACAATCGCTCAAAGACGATAGAAATAAAATTGCAGATGGAGGACGTGCCGTTTTAGAGCGCAAACTGAATTTCATTAAGGTAAAAGCGAATGACAGCACCATCCAGAAGATGGTGAACTACTTCAAGTTAAAAAACCCGGGGGAGCTTTATTACAAAGTGGGAACGGGTATTATTGACAATAAACATTTAAAGGAGTTTGCTAAGGAGAATAGCACAACCTTCTACAACTACTTAAAAACGCGATTTAGAGGGCAGCCTAAAGAAAAGAAACCAAAAGTTGATGAAGTAACCTCCAAGAGCACACTTGTTTTTGGCGACAATGACCAAGTATTAGACTACAAATTAGCTCAATGTTGTAACCCCATAGCGGGAGATAAAGTATTTGGATTCATCACCTCGAATGAAGGAATAAAAGTTCATAGAAATGATTGCCCGAATGCTGTAAGTCTGCAAAGCAGGTTTGCCAATAGAACGATAAAAGCTCGTTGGAAACTGAATACCGAAAACGACTTTACCGCGAATATTTCTATTAAAGGAATTGATACTGTTGGTTTGGTAAATAAGGTAACACAGATCATTTCAAACAACATGAATGTGAATATTAAAGCCTTGAATATTGCGGCTAACGATGGGATATTTGAGGGAAAAATGGCATTGGTTGTGGAGGATAAAATCCATTTGAACAGCATCATGGAAAAGCTGAGAAATGCGGAAGGAATAGAGCGTGTAACTCGTGAAAAATAACAGGTCTTTAAATAGTCTATTTAGTTATTTTTGCCGCTTTGCAATTTGCACATGGAAGACAACACAGCATACGAACAAGTAAAGTCTGTTTTTACTGAATTTCTTGAAAAGAATAAGCAGCGCAAGACACCAGAGCGCTACGCTATTCTTAAAGAGATTTACGCAAACGACAAACACTTTGACATTGAGTCGCTGTATGTTTCCATGAAAAACAAAAACTATCGAGTAAGTCGTGCAACGCTCTATAATACCATAGAATTACTGCTAGATTCTAATCTAGTTAGAAAACATCAGTTTGGTAGTCAGAGCACATACGAGAAATCATTCTTCAATAAACAGCATGACCACATAATAGTGGAAGGATCTAACGAGGTTATTGAATTCTGCGACCCAAGGATAGAACACATTAAGAAAACAATAGAAGAGGTTTTTAATCTGGATGTACACGGACATGCCTTGTACTTTTTCGCTAAGAAAAAAGGAGAAGAAACCGAAGACAAAAATTAAGCACTATGGCAGCTGATGTACTGCTCGGCCTACAGTGGGGCGATGAAGGAAAAGGTAAAATTGTAGATGTTTTAACGAAACAATACGACATTATAGCCAGATTTCAAGGAGGACCAAATGCAGGTCATACTTTAGAATTTGATGGCATTAAGCATGTTCTGCATACCATACCTTCTGGTATATTCCATAAAGAAGTAACCAACCTTATCGGAAACGGTGTAGTAATCGATCCAATCATTTTTAAAAAGGAAATTGAAGCTTTATTAAAGTATGATGAGAACATTACCGAAAGGCTATTGATCTCGAGAAAGGCACACCTTATTCTACCTACACATAGAATTTTAGATGCTGCTTCTGAAGCTTCGAAGGGTAAAAAGAAGATTGGTTCTACTTTAAAAGGTATTGGCCCTACTTATATGGACAAAACCGGTAGAAATGGATTGCGCATTGGTGATACAGAATTACCTTCTTACAAGCAAAGCTATGAGGCTTTGGTAGAAAAGCATAAAGCACTTTTATCTCTTTACGATTTTGACTACAACTTAGAGGAAATGGAGCAAGAGTGGTTTGATGCTGTTGAATACATCAAATCGTTCCAATTGGTAGACAGCGAAGTTTGGATTGCTGAGCAAATGGCCGCTGGTAAAAAGATTCTTGCAGAAGGAGCTCAGGGTACTCTACTTGATGTTGATTTCGGAACCTATCCTTTTGTGACTTCAAGTAACACAACTAGCGCTGGAGCTTGCACCGGTTTAGGAATTGCTCCTAATAAAATGGACGATGTATTTGGAATCTTCAAAGCATACGTTACACGTGTGGGTAGTGGCCCCTTCCCTACTGAGTTGTTTGACAAAGACGGTGAAGAATTACAAAAGAACGGTAACGAATTTGGCGCAACAACTGGAAGACCCAGACGTTGTGGTTGGCTTGATATTCCTGCTTTGAAATACGCAATTCATGTAAATGGCGTTACCAAGTTAATGATGATGAAAGCAGATGTATTAAGCGGTTTTGAAACTTTGAAAGTTTGTACTTCTTATAAGTATCGAGGTGACGTTATTTCTCACTTGCCATTTAAAATTGAATCTGACTTGTTAGAGCCCATTTATGAAGAGGTACCAGGATGGCAAAAAGATTTAACTGGATGTACCGAAGAAACTGAGTTTCCAGAAAACTTGAACAACTACATCAAGTATATTGAAGATAAAGTTGGTGTACCTATTACTCTTGTTTCTGTAGGTCCAGATAGAAAACAAACTATTTTAAGATAAACGATGAAAGCCGGCAATTTGAGGGCAATAACCCTGTTATTGTTGGTTTTCGTTTCTCTTTCTGCTTTTTCACAGAAAAAGAAAAAGCGAATTTCACATTCTTCAGAAGAGTCGATCTACGAAAAGATTGGAGACACGGACGTGATTAAACTCTACAGAAATGTAAAGTTTAAGCATGAAGGTGCCATCATGACTTGCGATTCAGCCTATTATTACCGTAAAGAGAATAGTTTTGATGCTTACTCCAATGTGCGCGTCAATCAGGGAGATACAGTGAGCATGACATGCAACACCTTGCATTACGATGGCACCTCAAAAATTCTGGACGCTAAAGGTGACGTGCATTTTCGTGACAAGAAAATGACACTTTTAACTCCATCTATCACTTACAACCGTGAAAATGGTACTGCAGTTTATACCCAAGGAGGTGATATTACCGACCCAGAAAACACGCTTCACTCACGATTAGGAATCTACAACACCACAACCGAGTGGTTTATTTTTAAAGACAGTGTACGACTTAAAAGTGCTAAATACAGTATTGAAGCTGATACCCTGTTTTACAATAGCTCAAGCGGAGTCGCTCGATTTCGTGGCCCCAGTAGAATTGAAAGCGATAGCGGATACATAAAGTGTAATTATGGGGATTATGACACCCAAAATGACATCGCCTATTTCTCTAATCGTTGTGAGATTCATGACCGAGCTTCAGTCTTAATAGGAGATAGTGTTTACTATCACAGAAATGCCGGAATTGGCGATCTCTATGGAGATGTTTATTTGGCTGACACCATACAGCGCTATACCATTACTGGGCAACACGCTTACTTTCAAGAAGATCCTGAATATGCATTAGTAACGGGTGACCCATTGTATACTATGGTTGATGATTCTGGTGACTCGCTGCATATTCATGGCGATACTTTAAGAATAAACACAGGGCAAGAACAAAAAAGACTTATTCGTGTTTATTTCAATAGCAAGTTTTACAAGTCAGACTTTCAAGGAAAATGCGACTCATTAGTTTTTGACGAAAGCGATTCTACATTAAGAATGTTCGAAAATCCGGTATTATGGAATGGTGAATCTCAACTTACGGCTGATGATATTTACATGACCTTACGCAATGGTAACCTCGACAGTATTTTCATGATTAAAAATGCTTTTATCCTGAGCAAGGTAGATAGTATAAAGTATGATCAAGTTCGAGGAAAAGACATGAAGGGTAAGTTTGTAAACAGTGAACTGCGTTCTCTATATGTCTTAGGAAATGGACAAACGGTGTACACAGTTATGGAGGATGACAAACAACAAGGAGTGAATAGAGCCGATTGCAGTGATATCATTGTTCGCTTAAAAAATGCCGATATCTCCGAAGTTGTTTTCCTCACTAAACCCAATGCAAAAATGTATCCACTGAAAGATATTCCGCAAGGTGAACTTTTCCTACGTGGATTCAATCCACGTCTTGATGAAAAACCAAATTCTAAAGCCGATTTGTTCTTAGATTAGTGTTGCACAATTTTTGCACATTGTATCGCGTGAAAAAAAATACAATTCTTTTATTTTTTCTTGTAGGACTTCAGGCTTCTCTTACTGCCCGTAAAATTGATTTTATCAACGTTTATGATCATAATGCCTGGGAAGAGATTATCAAACTTTGTCAGAAAAAGAACATCCCTCTGTTGGTCCTATATAGTTACGACAAAAGCAATGCTGGAAACCTGGAAGCTTTTCAAAAAAAAGGGAGTAACACCAAATATGCTAACACCCACTTTGTGCCTGTTTATGTTCACCCAAATTCTAAACTTGGAAAAACACTGACTTCTATGTTCTTACTAGAACAACAGGAGTACTTTTTAGTTTTCAATGCTCAAGAAATCATTTTAAACCGTGCTTCAAAGATTACACTCAAATGGCTGGAAGAATGTGTAAGGAGATACAATGAGTATTCATCATTGATGAAAGACTATTACAACAGAGATTTAGGCAAATGGCAATGGATTGATTTTCTTGAAATCGAGTTTTACAATAAGGGGTATTTCGAAACTATCAGGCTTGCCAATCGATTTGTTCCTCAACTAGAAGAGAAAGATTTAAGCAACCCTAAAACATGGCCATATATCTACTTTCTAGCGATTGATGTCAACAACCCTATTTTCAATACCATTCGAAAAAATAAGGCCTTAGTAGAATCTGATGCAGAGGAGTTCTCTTGGAAAAAGTATTATGTAAATGCCTATAATCTGAATCTTAGCCTGGCTATTGAGAACAAAGACACTTCAAGACTATTTAAAACCGTTGATTATTTAGTTCCTCTTTTTCCTGATAGCACTGAAAGAAATGAACAGAAGTTGCTCATCCAACAACAATATTATGGCGCACTAAACCAATGGAAAAATTACAAAGAGCTCACTTTAAACTATTTAACAGAGCAAGACAGCTCTGAATTGTACGTAGAAGAATATGAAAAAGTAATTGGTCAGTATAACTATGCGCAGGCGCGAAAACCAGGAACCGCATTTCTAGAAGCCGGTATGGAAAACAGCCCTAGTTACAAAACAGCTATTGCACTAAGTGAAATGTACTTAAATACTGGTGACACCGATTTAGCTTACTCCATGGCCAAGAGAGCCTATAAACTAGCCGAAACTGCACAGCAACAAATTGAGTCTGCCATGCTTATTGAATACCTATCTCGGTAAATCTTTTATCGAATACGATCAGCAGAACGAATAAGTTTTTCGTCTTTATTAATTCCCTTATTAGCCAAGAAAATTAGAACAATACCAATGGGTGCGGCTAACAAAGCTGGACCAAATACCACCTGATCTGCATTACCTGCACTAACCATATCAGTAATAGAAAAGCCCAACGCTACAAGGAAACCAAACATAATCACACGATTCAATACGATTTGCAGACTTCTCTTTTTGAAATTAAAGATGTTGGCAAGCAAACCACCAGAACAAAAACCGAAAAAGAAAAACACCACAGGATTATCTGTAGCCATTACCTCTTGATCTAAAATGCTGTAAAGAGGAAAAAACAAAACCAAACAAATACTCAATAATGCCGCAATGGCCATGTACACTGTTTGAATACGCTGTAACATGCTCAATAAATTTTCCGCAAATGTGCAATAAATTCTTTCTCTCCCTTCATAGGAAATACATCAATTTTAATCTGTCTGATTATTAACAATAACAGATACACAATCAAGCGTAAAAAAAACTACACAAAACGCAATAGTGTTGAAATCTTTGTATTATTGCAGGGTAACATCGTTACAATTCTTACAATAATCATCTTCCTGTACTGTTTTAAGGTCGCATAGTTTAGATAAATAACATTTTCAGAATATATCCATGTTTACAGAATCTGATTTAGGTGGCAAAAAGTTGCCAGAATTAAAAGAAATTGGAGTTTCGTTAAAAATTGACAAAGCCAAATCACTTAAAAAAGCCGAACTAATTGAAGCCATTATTAAGGCTGTAGGTAGCGGTGAGCCTGAACCTGAAAAAAAGGAAAGCAATGATGCTGCTCCTCAAGAAGAGGCAAAACGCGTTATGCGCAAAAGAAAACGAAACAGCGATAACGATTCTGAAAAACAAACAGAAGATGGTGGTAAATCTTCTGATGCTGAAACGAAACCTGCTAACAACGATCGCCCAAGACAAGAAGAAAACAAAGACCATAAAAAGAACTTCCAACGCGATCGTGACAACAGAAGAGATCATCAAAACAACGACCGTAAACACCAGCACCATAAGAACCAACATAAAAATCAAGGAAACAATCAACATCATAAAAAACCTGATACTTACGATTTTGAAGGAATTGTAGTGAGCGAAGGTGTGCTAGAAATGATGTCAGATGGATACGGTTTCTTACGTTCTTCAGATTTCAATTATTTGAATTCTCCTGATGATATTTATGTATCTCAATCTCAGGTAAAACTTTTTGGACTTAAGACTGGAGATACAGTGCGCGGGCACATTCGTCCACCAAAAGAAGGAGAAAAATATTTCCCTTTAACTAAAGTTGAAAAAATTAACGGTCGCGATCCGGACTATGTAAGAGATCGTGTTGCTTTTGAGCACTTAACCCCACTTTTTGCAGACGAAAAATTTGACATAACTAGCCGTTCATCAACGTTGGCTACCAGAACAATAGATATGTTCTCGCCTATCGGTAAAGGTCAACGTGGATTAATCGTTGCCCAGCCTAAAACGGGTAAGACTGTTTTGTTGAAGGAAGTGGCTAACGCAATCGCTGCAAATCACCCTGAAGCCTATTTAATTATACTTCTTATTGACGAACGTCCTGAGGAAGTGACAGATATGGCTCGTAGCGTAAAAGCAGAGGTGGTTTCGTCAACCTTTGATGAGCCCGCAGAGCGTCATGTAAAAGTGGCTAACATTGTTTTAGAGAAGGCCAAGCGTATGACAGAATGTGGTCATGATGTAGTGATTCTACTCGACTCTATTACTCGTTTGGCAAGAGCGTATAACACCGTATCTCCAGCTTCTGGTAAAGTACTTTCTGGTGGTGTGGATGCAAACGCATTGCATAAGCCGAAACGATTCTTCGGTGCGGCACGTAACATTGAGCATGGTGGCTCTTTAACCATCGTTGCTACCGCTCTAACAGAGACTGGATCTAAGATGGATGAAGTGATCTTTGAAGAATTTAAAGGAACAGGTAACATGGAAATGCAGCTTGATCGTAAGATCTCTAACCGCAGAATTTTCCCTGCTATTGATCTAATTGCATCAGGAACACGAAGAGAAGATCTTCTTCTGGACAAAGAAGTTCTGAATCGTATGTGGATCTTAAGACGTCACTTGTCGGATATGAACCCTGTTGAAGCGATGGAATTCTTGCACGATCGATTATCGAAAACAAGAAATAACGAGGAGTTTTTAATCTCCATGAATGGATAAAATTAAGGGCTGTCTTTGGACAGCCTTTTTTTATTAGTTGCGCTAGGGCCAAATTGGTTACCGAGAAGTTAAGCTAGCCGTATCGGTCAATGCTTTCATGAATGCAATAACTGCATTTGTTTCTATGGAATCCAGTCCTAATGAATCTGATGGTAACGTTTGATAAGGAACCTGATACCCATGCCCTTCTCCACCTCCATTATTGTAGAAATTAAGAACCTCTTCTAGGGTTTTAAAAACACCATTGTGCATGTAAGGGCCAGTCAATTCAACATTTCTTACTGTGGTTGTTTTAAAGGAATGCATGTATATTACACTTCCTTCTTTTAATGTCCCCGCTGCTCTTCCAATGTCCTTGTCTATTTTTTTAGATTCTTTAGATTCAGGTACTCCTAAAATTTCTGATTCTGTTTCATTATAATATGGGGGAACCAACCCTGAGAAGGTCGGTGCGAAATGACATGTTCCGCAGGAAGCTTTTCCCATAAACAAATTGAAACCCAATTTTTCCTCAGCGCTCAATAAGGTTTCTGAACCTTCATTTATATACAAGTCTACGCGACTATTAAATGAAACCAATGACGCTACATAGGATGCCAGTGCAGTGGTGATTGTCTCTTTACTTGGAATTGCGTCTTTGGATGGAAATGCCGATTTAAAAAGTGTTTTATACTCGGTTTCTTCAGAAATTCTCTCTACAATTAGTTGGTATGAACTATTGAATTCATTTTCATTGAAAATGACATGCTCGAATTGCATCTCTAAAGGTTTAGCTCTTAGGTCATAAAAGAATCTATCAGCATAAACTGCGTTAATCAAACCAGGTGAATTTCGGTCTAACTCCACAGTGCCATCACCACCTATGCTCTTCGCGTATCCATCGGTAAATGCAAGTTTTGGATTATGGCATGTGGCGCAAGATCTATTTTTACGATTGCTCAAAGTTTTATCAAAAAACAATTTCTTTCCTAGATTTCTTAGAGCGACATTATCTGAAGACTGGGTAAGATTTGTGAAATAATAACGATCTAAAAAATCAACTGAAAATAATTTTATAGCCGTATCGCTGACGGCAATGGGGTAATCAAAGACTTCCGCTCTTCTTTCAATATTTAATGCGTCTTGTAACTTGTTTGCCAGTTCGTAGCTGGGTTGAACAATATCCTTGATGAAACCCAATCGATCAAAAGAATCAAAGTCTTTAGAAACAAAATAATCTTTTGATTTCTCTTCTATATGGGTGAAATCACTTACTAGGGAAACATTGTTACACCTCTTACTGTAATACTTTATGATCTTAAAAGTTGAGTTTAGCGCTATTTCAGCTTCCTCCACTCCATTTGTAAAACCAGGGTTTTCAAACCCAGTTACATGCAAAAAACCGATTCGAATTAACTCTTGACGGGCGGCTTCCAAATTCATGCGATCTGTCAATTTCCATTGTAGATGAGCTTCCTTGAAATTCAACCATTCCTTTTCAAACTCCATTAAATTGGTTAAGGCAAGAGAATAATTTTCTTCTTGAATTAATTCTTCAAGTCGTTGTAATCCTTTTGGTTCAAGCACTCTAATTTCAGGTGCATTTTCTTCAAGTTTGGGTAATGGTGCGCCATTTAGTTTTTTGGTCACTACTTCTTGATTCATGTAGCACACTATCCACTCAACTTGTTTATATTTTAATCTGGCATTAGTAAAGTAAAACCTGGTTTTTTCAAGATTTTTTGATTCTAATGCATTCTTAAGCGCAGTTGTTTGCTCCCTTACAGCTAACCAATCTTCTTGTGAATAGAAGGAGCGTGAATCCTTCTTTATAGAATAAGCCGCTAAGGCAAGAAATACTGTAAAAACACTGACTATTTTGATAAAATTCTTCATGGTAAATGAAAATTAAAGATGGGAGGAGGCTGCGCCCTCCTCCCATTAAAAACTCAGATAGATGAGAAAACTAGAGATGGAAAATTACTGTATGATTAACTTCTGAGTTTCGCCTTTAACGTTTCTAACGTAATAGATTCCAGCTTTTAGGTCTGAAATATTTATTCGATCAACATTCTTGAATACCTTCATTCTTTTACCTTCTGCAGAATAGATCGCTATATCTGAGGTTTCATTAAAATTCAAATCCCTAGAAGCTGGATTGGGATAGATTTGGAATCCCGAACCTTCAAATTTTGGATCTTCATAAAGTGAAAGTACCGCAGCATCCCAACCTGTGATAGCATAGGTTAATGAATGGTTGTATGGAAATGGATTGCTACCATCTGGATGTTGAGAATTGATGAATAATGTTTTACCATCAGGTGTTGCTCTTGCTCCGGTAACTTCAGCTCCAACAGGTACTACAGAAATTCTTTTCAATTCAGCAATCGTTGGAGTTGGATCATCCATATCAAAAATGTACACTTCACACGTTCTATTTGATACTCCATCAGGTACTCTTCCATAACTCGATCCATTCAAATCTTCTTGGATCACCATGTAATTCTTAGAACCTACTTTTAAGAATGTCAATCCATCAGGATTTGATAAGTGATTTGTTGGATAAGACTGAGGGTCAGCGATTGGCAAATATGGACCTCCTTCTAAGAAAACACTGATTTCGTTAGTTGTAGGATTGAATTCCAATATTCTACCATAATAATCCCAATATGCAGAGCTATCAGGGTGGGTACCTTGAGCAGCTGCTCTAGCCAAAGTATGAGGTGCATGAGGGAGACCATCTGCAGATTCATCTGCCCAACGAGATGCTGGGTTATCTCTTCCTGTTTCGGTTAAGTATACTTTGTTCGTTCTTTCATCAAGCGCTACCCACTCTAATCTATTAAACATTGTTGCCTTCGCTGCTTCAGCAGAAGCGGTGAAGTTTAACATCTTGTTCCAATCGGTGTTGTCAATCTCTACCCATTTATTTGAATCATCATGCTGGTACACATAAGTCTTTCCTTGAGTGAAATCACCAGCTACATCAGCTACGAATTTTGTGAAAAACCCTGGTGTTGCATCCGCTCCAGCGTAAACAGTTTTGTTGTCTGGCATAACCACTCCGCCTTCAAACGGTTGACGACCCCAGTTGTATTGCTTTCGTAAAGCTTTCGCCTCTCTTGGGTCTATTTCAACCATCCAGTTAAAGTTCTGGTATTTTTTCATGGTCTTGTTGTAGGCCACAGCAATATCTTGATTACTTACTGTATAATCGTTTGTGTCTAATACTCCATTTCCAGAATTATAAATAGAACTATTGCTGGATCTAAACCATTCTTCAGCAGTCCAAACTCTTCCGTCTACAGGAGAATTAATTCCTCCGCAGTTCATACCTGTTTCCCCAGTAGAAGAAAAATCTACATTAAAAAACATTCCACTTCTTCCATCATTTAAGGTTTGCGATACAACGATGATAGAATCAGTTGCAGGATCTCTTCTTACCTTGAAAGCAGTCATTCCACCACCGTCACCAATTTTAGCATCGGCTAAAATCATTTCATGATTAATAGTCAACCATCCCATATCCTGCGTACCAGGAGTATTGTCTGGGGTAAATCCGATAAAGTCATGCCACTCTTTTGCAAGCGTAGAATCTCCAACCCCAGTTTGAACATAATTGTGTCCTCCAACAAAAATGATTTGGAATTGTAATGGAGATGCTGGCATCACTACTTTGGTTGGTTCCCAGTCTGTGATTTGAATTTCAGGATCAAAGCTATTTTGAGCCTTACCTACGAATGCCGCAAGTAGAAGTGATAAGGATAATAGTCGTTTCATTTGTTTTGTTTAAAAATTACACTGCAATGATGACCATGTTGTATTACCAAAACCTTAATTCAAATGAAACTTTGTAGCGCTTACAGATTATCGATTTGTAAATTGAATCTTACACTATTAAACTTTGGTTAATTCATCTTTCAGAGAAATTAAATAACGCATCTTTGACCCCATGAGAATTGTGATTACCTTATTAATTTGTTATGCTGTTCATGACACTATTGCACAGGATTATGGTGTTATAAAGAATCAAGCAAAACAAAATGATCTACCCATTCTGTTGGTGTTTTCGGGATCTGATTGGTGCGCAAACTGCATTCGCCTAAAAAAGGTGGTTTTTGATGATCCTAATTACTCAAACGTTGAAAAGGATCATTTCCTGAAATACACTGCCGATTTTCCAAGGGTAAAGAAAGAATCGCCTGAATATTATAAACAAAACGAGAAACTGGCCGAACGTTTCAACCCTAAGGGTAATTTCCCATTCTTGGTTTTACTTTCACACGAGGAAAAAGTTATCCGCAGCTATAAGGGAAAGTTTAATAATTTGGCGGAATTCGAAGCTTGGTTGAAAATTGAAAAATGAAAAAGCTTAGACCCTATTTCTATATAACTATTTTAAGTTCTATTCTCTTCGGATGTGCATCAGTTAAAGGATATGAACGTGCTTATCTGAACGATGAAGAAATGAAGCAAACCGTAAAAACTTGTGCTCATTTCGAGAATTATTTTCAAGTGATACGCGAAGGTGCATCTGGTGCAAGTGCTGGAAAAACTGGTGGTGGCTGTGGGTGTAATTAGAACCTCTTTACTCTGTATCGCATTAATGAGTCTGTCTTCTCTTTTCGCTCAAAAGGAAGAAGGGAAAGTAGATGCTCAATTCTTGTATAATTATTATGAGCAAGACGGTAACAACAGCCCTGTTACTGGAGGAATTGGAACCGAGGAACTTAATTTTCATGGACCTTCTATTGTTATTAATGTTGCTATAGACAGCAGCAAAAGCTTTCATTTTGATGGAGGTGTGGATGTTTATTCCTCTGCTTCTACTGATAATATTGACTTCAATGTTTCTTCTGCTAGCTCTAAAGATGCTCGAACACACTTAAGAGTAGGAATGTCTCATTTTAATGGAAAAAAGGAACAGACCATCTCTTACCATGGAAGTTTCTCAATTGAATCAGATTACACCTCTTTTGGATTTGGTGGGAATTATTCAAAAGGGTGGTTCAACTATAATACCGTGTTAAATGTCAATGCTCAAATTTATTTAGATGACTGCAGATGGGGTAGGCTTTCGGGTGAAGACCAATTGATTCTAATATACCCTCAAGAACTTCGTGGTTTTGACTGGGAAGATCAATATTTGAGACAGACCTACAGTCTTTCAGTGGGATTAACTCAGCTAGTATCAAAGCGATTTAGTCTCTCGGTATTTGTGAACCCTACCGTTCAAAATGGGCTTTTAGCTACAACATTCCATCGAGTGTTTTTTGCGAATGATCTTCAACATCGGGTAGAACGTCTTCCTTATAATCGATTCAAGATTCCTATTGGATTGCGTGCCAATTACTTTTTAGGAAATCGAATAGTGCTACGCGGATTCTATCGTTATTACAGTGACAATTGGGATATCAGCGCACATAGCATAGAATTAGAGACGCCTATTAAAATTACTCCGTTCTTTTCCATCTATCCATTCTACAGGTATCATACGCAAACTGCAGCCGCTTATTTTAGACCATTCCAACAGCATTTATCCAATCAAGAGTTTTATACCTCAGACTATGATCTTTCTGCTTTTACCAGTCAGAAATTTGGCTTAGGGATCAACCTTTATCCTGTTAAAGGGATTTGGATGTTCAATAAAAAGAAGAGTGGTTTAAAAGCGTTCGAAATCCGTTCTGGAATTTTCAAACGCTCCAATGGTTTAGATGCTTTTTATGTCGCTACGGTTTTCAGTTTTGGTAACCTCTAAACCTTAACTCCATTTTTCTCTAAAATTCCCTTAATATCAGGTTTAAAGTAATTCTTGCCCTTTAAAACCTTGCCGTCTTCACGATATATAGGCTTACCATTTTCATCAAGTTTACTCATATTGCTGCGTTGAATTTCTTCAAACACTTCTTCTATAATATGTTGTAAACCATGACTTAATATAGTGCCAGACAGAATGTACATCATGTCTCCAAGAGCATCAGCAATTTCAACTATATCTCCTGCTTCTGCTGCCTCCAAATATTCTTCATTCTCTTCACGCATTAATTTATAGCGAAGCATTAAACCGTCTCTATCGATTTTTGCGGTAGGCTCGTATCTATTCTTAATTCCAAAAGTATCGTGGAATTTTTCTACATGATCAATCTGCTTTTTCATATTTCAGCATCTATTATTTGTGATGAATTATTGATTTTCTTATTGATGATTACTAATCCTAAAAAGGTGAGTATTCCATTTAAAATGAGGAGTTCAAATCCAAATGTATAGCCAAACCATTCTTGAGAATTCGTGCTAATTATGTATGTGAAGACTGGGGCAAGAATTGCGATAATCGGAACCGCTCTGTCTTTTACACCAAGCTTTGTTGTCAACCCAAAAGCAAACATCCCAAGCAATGGGCCATAAGTATAGCCTGCCAGCCTAAAGAGTTCGTTGATTACACTGTCATTGTTTAATGCATCGAAAATGAGAATAACAATGACCAAAACAATAGAGAAACCCAAGTGGACCATTTTTCTAGATCGAGTGTCCTCCCCATCTTCTTTTTTTCCTAAAATATCAATGTAAAAAGAAGTGGTTAATGAAGTTAAAGCTGAATCTGCACTTGAATAAGCTGCGGCAGTTAATCCAATAATAAAGGTCAAACCAGCGGCTAGCGGGAGGTAATTAAAGCTCAAGAATGGAAATAGCTCGTCTCTTTTAAAAGCTCCAGCCGTTCCGCTTGGATCTGTTAAGGTGAGTACTTTTCCTTTTTTAATCAATTCAACACTTGATTCTGGAGTAGCGGAGAGAATGCCTAAATCTTGCGCATAGATGTAAAGCAATGCCCCCATAGCAAGAAAAAGCAGATTTACTGGAACCAAGGCTATGCTCATGGAATAAACGTTCTTTTTGGCCTCCCCTATGTTTTTACAAGTCAGGTTCTTTTGCATCATATCTTGATCCAGCCCTGTCATAACAATAGTGATG
>JAOARK010000395.1 GCA_025210575.1 Schleiferiaceae bacterium | reverse complement strand
TTGTAGAACCACTTAAGAATTTTCTTTCAGAAAAAGATTTGGTAATCGGTATTAGCGGAAGTGGGAACTCTAAAAATGTAGTGAAAGCAATAGATTACGCAAATGCGAAGGGAGCCACAACGGTAGCGCTTACGGGGTTTAAGGGTGGAAAGATCAACGAAATGGCTAAAGTGCCCGTGCACGTACCAGTAATGGATATGGAAGTAACTGAAGACATCCACATGGTCATCTTTAACATCGTTAAAAAGGAAATGATGTCACGACTGATGGGTGATAATCCTAGTATGGGTGGGACATACGATGAAAGGGTGAAGTAAACACCAAACAATCTAGCTTGGCGTTTTTATTGTATGCGTCTACTTTCCTATTTTATTTTTATCTCCTTGCTTATTATCGGGTGTAAAGACAATAATTCAAGAGAAGAATATTTAGTTGCTTCGAGTACTTTACTTCAGCAACAGGCTTTACGCAACTATGAAATTCGCCTGTCTATTCTGAAGCATGAGAATCCTCAAAAAATGGAGAAATGGGTGAATACCTATCATTCTTTTAAAGGCTCAATTGATTCTATTTCAAACCACTTGTCATCTTCTAGTCAATTTTCATTGATCTATGAGAATGTGCTTAAAAGACTTAGGTCTAAAGCTGATATTTCAGACAGAAGATTTAAAGAACTTGACGAGTTCAAAATAATACCAGCAGATTCATTAACCACCTATTTCTATCTTCAAGAGGTAAAAAAAGTCTGCGCCAGGGAGATGATCTATCGAACAACCTATTGTGGATTCAACCTCATTTTTCCTGATACTGCGCTGGTGAGTCATGAGCAAATTGGAATAAATAAAATCTACATTGAACCATTAGAAGAAGACCTTAGTAGAAATACAGGTTTTATGATAGAATACCAGGAGTTTAAGGTCAATGGTCAGTCCAATCACGCCAATGACACACTGATACCTTTAAGGCTTAAACTTCCTGTTTTCACTTCTGTTGATAGCATCCACAACTATCACCTAAAAGGTAAAGTTCATTGGATTAACATCCAAGATGCTGAAATCATCAAGTCTTATCCATTCAAGGCAAAGATGGAATAACTATTCGGAATGTAGAGCATTTACTGGACTAACAGAAGTTGCTCGACTAGCAGGTAATAGACCTGCTATAACGCCTATTAAAATCAAGAATAAAAAGCAGGAGAAAACTAAACCAAAAGTGACACTTGGATGAAGAAATTCAGGTTGGTTTCCAAAGTTCTTATCCACAACTTCCAAAAGCCATACGCCACAAATAATTCCTATAATACCTGCAATACTGGTTAGCACAACTGATTCTAAAATGATCTGAAATTTTACATTCCAGGGAGAGGCACCCAAGGCCCTTCGGATCCCAATTTCTTTTGTACGCTCTTTGACAACAACCAGCATAATATTGCTGATTCCAATGGCTCCTGCTAATAATGAGAATATCCCCACAAATAAGCTAAGACCTTTAATACCCGCAAATACACTTTGAATTTCATTGTACTCTTCTTCCATGTTCCAGGATCCAAAGGCACGCATATCTTCAGGATGGACTGAATGTCGATCATTCAATACCCGGTATATATCATCTTTTAGGGCAATAATCGATTGACCATCTGCTGCCATCATTGCAAACCACCCTACCCTATTTCCATAATTGAAGGCACGACCAAACGTGGAAATAGGAATGAATATCGATTGTGAGTCTTCATCTGAATCTTCTCCTTTTCTATTGGTTTGAAATACTCCAATTACTTTAAAAAAAACTCCATTGATCTCAATACTCTCCCCTAAAGGATCTTCTCCTTTTTCAAATAGCACCTGTCTAACTCGGTCTCCAATAACGCATACCTTTCGGCTTCCTGCCTGATCTTGGCTATTTAAGAATCTTCCCATAGAAATGGGCTTTTTATCTATTTTAATGATCTCCGGAATATCTCCATAAACCGTAAAAGCCCCAGTGTTCATTCCGCGAATTACGTTGTTCGATCCTCGGTACCCTCCCAGTTGGTTTCTAGGACAAACAAGAGCCAATCCATCCACTTGAGTTTCTAAAGCATCCTTATCTTCAAATTCCAAATTGAAACGCCTCCCTCTTTTAAAACCTTTATATGGCATAGAAGTGGCTTGTGTCCAGAGATAAAGACTGTTGGTGGCCGAATTTCTAAACTCGCTCATAATACCATTCTGCAAACCTTGTCCAGCTCCCATCATTATGATCAACATGATCATCCCCCAGGTTACACCAAAAGCAGCCAATACTGTTCTTACTTTGTTCTTGCTTAATGCTTCAAATATTTCTACCCACCTATCTCTATCAAACATTTTACTCGTCTTTTAAAGCTTCAATTGGTTGAATATAGGCCGCACGCATGGCAGGGAATAATCCAGCTAGTGCACCGGAAATCGTTAACAAGCCCACTGTGATTAAGGCAATTCGTAGATCTACACTTGGGTTTTTGAAGTTTTCCGCATCAATGTTAGATCCTATTAATTCTAATAATCCTATCCCGGCCAAAAGGCCCAAATAACCCGCGATACTTGTTATAACAATGGCTTCGAATAAAATCAGGGTAACGATAGACCGCGGTGTTGCCCCGATCGCTTTGCGCACCCCAATTTCTTTGGTTCTCTCTTTCACTACAACGAACATTATGTTGCTTACTCCTACCACACCAGCTATAATGGTCATGATGCCAATAATCCAAATGAAAAGGTTTATACCACCTAAAACATTGGCGTACACCAGAAAATTATCCATCATATTCCACACATTCAGAGCTCGCTCATCATTCTCGTCAACTTGCAACTTTGTGGCCATTCGCGTGCGAATTTTGGATTGCAATTCTTGAGATTCTTCATGACTAAGGTCTCCATAAGAGAAGACCATATTATTGACATAAGGATAATTGTTGTAGACTTTTTGCGATGTGGCATGCGGAATGTAGATCTGCTCTTCTTCACGCTCACTG
Organism: Schleiferiaceae bacterium; assembly: GCA_025210575.1. Taxonomy (GTDB): domain Bacteria; phylum Bacteroidota; class Bacteroidia; order Flavobacteriales; family Schleiferiaceae; genus JAOARK01. The sequence continues at coordinate 264 of JAOARK010000395.1, read as the reverse complement.
TATATGTCTTTGAAAATACCAACTACTTTGAATGAAACTCCCGAAATCCGTAGCGACTTGCCTAAAGGATCTTCTTCCTTAAACATCTGCTCTGCAACTTTTCTTCCAATAACTGCAATCTTTCTTTGCTCTTCTTGATCTGTTGCGTTCACAAACCGGCCGCTGGCAACACTTACATTCTCTAAAGTTTGATAATCTGGCATGATCCCTTTTATCGAATAGGTACCATGTGCGCTTTTATAATTTACTTGAGGGCGCCAAATG
>JAOARK010000394.1 GCA_025210575.1 Schleiferiaceae bacterium | reverse complement strand
CACCTGCAGTTTGATTTCTTCACTTAGGATGCTCTACAGTGATAAAGAAGATCTTAATAGAACTGGACAAGAGCAAATAAATATGTGGACTACCTATTATGACAATTTTGTTGAGGTGAGAAAAAAACTGAAAGACAGGCCACATATTTTAGATTTGAAATTCAAGAATATTGCAGAGCATCCCCTTCTTATCCTACCCATTCTTTATGAATTCTTTGGTTGGGATTTAAATGACAAGATCAAAGAGGGATTCAAAGCATTTTCAGACAAGAATCCAGAAGAGGTGTATCAATATCACAAAGGTGAATTGAGAAATTTTGGTTTAGATGAAGAACTCGTTGCTCAACGATTTAAGAGTTATCTAAATTTTATTGACGAAATCTAGAAAGTAATTAAACCTTTTGTCGTTTTAAGGGTTTAACAAACGGTTGACAGATTAATTAAAAAAGGCCGCTTACATTTGCGGCCAATTTTTTTGCATTGAAATATTTATTCTTTTTCGTTTCTATTGTACTGAGTTTTAGTGTAATTGCACAAAATCCCAGAGGTAATGCTGACTCATTTTCGGGTGAGTTATTTGGTCAAATCATTGATTCTACGAACAGCGAAGTAATTGAATACGCTGCAGTTTCTCTTTTTAACAGCGATAATAATTTGGTGAATGGAGGAATGACCAATGAAAAAGGAAAGTTCAATCTCAAAGAAATCAAGAAAGGAACCTATTCATTGATCATTCAATTTGTAGGCTACAACAGTAAGACTATCTCAAATATTTCTTTTACCGATAGCAGGAGCGTAATTAACCTGGGAAATATTGCGCTGAAAGCGGATAATGCATTAGATGAAATAGTCTTGGATGGAAGTACCCCGACTATCAAATACGACATCGATAAAAAAGTAATTGATGTTAGTAAGTTAGAAGTTGATCTTGGTCAAAGCGCAACAGAAATCCTAGAGAATACTCCATCTATCACTGTAGATATTGATGGTACTGTTAGCTTAAGAGGAAGTTCTAGTTTTACGCTTTTAATCAATGGCAGACCAACTGCTATGGATCCTTCAACGGCCTTATCAACAATACCAGCAAGCAGTATTAAGAATATTGAGATTATCACAAATCCATCTGCCAAATACGAAGCAGAAGGCGTAAGTGGTATAATGAACATTGTAACCAAGAGTGATAAACTTGAAGGGGTAAGTATGTTGGCCAACTTAACTGGAGGTAACTACAATAATTATTCTGGTGATGTATCTGTGAATGTGCGAGGTAAAAAAACTGAATTTAATATTGGATTAGATCACAGAAATCGTTCTCGTCCTACAGATAACTATACCGAGCGATTCTCCGATTTTGACACTTTAACCACGCGTGTGGTAAGCAATGGCTTAAGCGATTGGGGTGGTTCAAACTCCGGTATAAATGGAGAGTTTACCTATACTCCTACTACAGCACATTCCTTTACACTTGGTACTCGTTTAAACCAACGACAAATGGTCAGTCCAAGTGAGCTGTATTTTCAAGAGTATACGGATGATGTAGAAGTTTATAGCTATTACAATGACGGCTTAGCAACCTTTAACATAACATCTAATTCAACCTATCTCAACTATCGCTTCAATGTAAATCGTGATAAAGAACATTACCTTGAATTTAGAGGAGTATATAATTACAGGTACGGTGATGACATTATGCAACAAGATTACCTCGACTCAGATGGTGTGAAAACAGGTGGTACGAGAAATACTGAGAAAGGTCCATCTGGAATGTTCAGGTTTAATCTAGATTACTCTAAAAAATTTGAAAGTGGTTTAAGCGTAGAAGCAGGCTCTCAAATTCAATTTGGAAAAAGCATTGACGAAACCCGAAACTATGATTACAACGCCTTAACAGGGGAATACGAATTACAAGAACAGTTTAGTGCAGATGCGCATTACACTAGAGACATAGCTGGTTTTTATGGGCTTGCCAAAGGGAAATCCAACAAACTTGGTTACCAACTTGGGTTAAGGGCGGAATACACATATCGCACCATTGCAGCCGAAAACGTAAATCAGTTTACTGAAATTAACCGACTAGACTGGTTTCCTACTGTTCATCTCTCTTATGAACTACCCAAGAACAATCAGCTTTTGTTGAATTATACTAGAAGAATTCAACGTCCAAGAAGTTGGTATTTGGAACCTTTCATTTCATGGAGAAACGCTTATTCAATTTACAGCGGTAATCCAGATCTACTCCCTGAATATGTAGATGCTTTTGAATTAAATTGGAATAAGAGTCTTCAAAAAAAGGGAAATGTCTCAATTGAAACTTACGCACGAATAGTGAATAACTATATCAGTAGAGTTGAAATTCCTTATGATACCAACATCATCATGACAACACCTCTGAATGTAGGTAAGACAATATCAGTTGGGATGGAGCCCACTTTTAGTTATAAGCTTTTTGATTGGTGGAAAACTGACATTGCTTTTAACCTTTTCCATTATACTATTCTTAGCCAGCATGAACAATTGGAAAGCAGCGAGAATTTCAATTGGAACTCCAGGTGGACGAATACCTTCCCACTAAATGGTAACTGGAACATTCAGATTGCAAGCAGGTATATTGGGGCAGCAAACACTGTTCAAGGAAGAAAAGATGGTTATTTCACGGCCAATGGCTCTGTCAGAAAGAGTTTTAGCCAAAATAAATATGCCGTAATTTTTCAAATAAGAGATATTTTCTCAACCATTGAAAACAGAAATTTCACTACCACAGGTAACGT
>JAOARK010000393.1 GCA_025210575.1 Schleiferiaceae bacterium | reverse complement strand
CTTTAAGCCTTCTTGAAAAGTATGAAGAAGCGACAGAAGTCCTTGAGAGTGGGGTAATTTATGTTATAAAAAACCCTCAGCTCAAAGAACAGTTTTACATTCAACTCGCTGAAGCCTATAACTATCTAGAAGATTATTCTAGCTCAGATTTGAATTTCAACAATGCTTTGTCTATTAATCCTAAAAATCCAACTACATTAAATAATTATGCCTATTACCTTGCGCTTCGCGAAGATCAATTGGACAAGGCCAAAGAGTTAGCTGAAAGATGTAATGAGTTGGTTCCTAACAATGCAGTCTTTCTTGATACTTACGCTTGGGTTATGTATAAGAAAGGGGATTACTCAAAAGCCTTTTCCTTAATGGAAAAAGTGATGTCAATAAACAAGAATCCTCAAAGTGATGTTTTAGAACACATGGGAGACATACTTTACAGGTTAAACCGGAAAGAGGAAGCGTTTGAATATTGGAACCAAGCGAAAGAAAAAGGAGAAGGAAGTGAATTCCTCAATAAAAAGATAAAGAATCAAAAACTGTATGAATAAGCTATTTACGTACATAGCGGCAAGTTTGTTTTTGGTTGCTTGTAAAACCACCAAATTCACACCAGGAGTACCAAGTCTTAAAAATCCAAAACAAGTAGTTGCTAAAATCTATGAATCTACTGGCGATGACCAAATGATTTGGATCAAGGCTTCTGGCAAATACGAAATGGATGGAGATAAACAAGGTTTTAAGGCAGATATTAGAATTATTAGAGATAGCCTGATCTGGATAGAATTATCTGATCCTATTGTTGGAATTAAAGCGGGAAGGGGCTTAATATTAAAGGATAGTGTTGCCTTTATTAATAGAATTGAGAATAATTACATGGCAGGCTCCATGGAATATTTCTCTAAGAAATTAGAAACCCATTTGGAATTTGATCTGATACAGAATTTACTTTTAGGTGAACCTATTAGAGAAATTGACGTTACCGAAAAAATGCAGCTTGAATTACTTGAACAAGCGTATGCTCTCTATTATTTCCCTAAGAATGATGAGTTGTTCAAGTTTACACAACCCAATTATTATTTTGAAATTGAGCCTACCAATTTCAAACTCACCAAACAAGAAGCAGTTGATGGTGGCCACAAGATTTCGGCAAACTATGCCAACTATAAAGAAGTGAACAATAGCTTTTATCCCGGTGAGTTGAGTGCAACACTTGCGTTTGAAAACATCATAAAATTAGAATTGCAGTATTCATCAGTAAAAAATGTTGATGAATTAAGAGTTCCTTTTAAGATCAGCAGCAAATACAAAAGAATTGAGTAAGCTTATGAAGCTAGGAAGAAAAGCTTGGGTACCCTCGTTGTTTAAGACTTTATTGCTCTTAGTATGCTTGGGCATCTCAAATTTCAGCTATGGTCAAAAAGGACAGGATAAAAAATCTTCGCTTAAATCGAAGAAGGTTCTTTTACAAGATGAAATCGATGTAGCCAATGAAATTCTAAAGCAAACTTCAACTTCTAGAAAGGCTACAGTGGGTCAAGTTGCTGCCTTGAATCAAAAGATCAATATCAGAAGTCGCCTCATCAGAACTATTAACAACGAGGTCAAGTTACTAGAAAAGGAAATTAAGGGAACTCAAGACGAAATTGAAGAACTACAAACAGAGCTCGAAACTTTAAAAGAAGAGTATGCCAAAATGATTGTTAATGCATACAAGAGTCGAGACCGAAATAGCAAGGTCATGTATATTCTTGCCAGCGAGAACATGGAGCAGGCATTTAAGCGGGTTCAATACCTACAAGAATATTCAGAGTATAGAAATAATCAAGGAGCTGTCATAACAGCCAAACAAGAGGAGCTGAATACTCAGATCGAAGAATTAAGAAGTCAAAAGAAAGAAAAGCAGTCTTTACTTGTCGAGAAAAGTAAAGAGCGAGAATTATTGCAAAAAGAAAAATTAGAACAGCAAAACCAAGTTAACCAACTTTTGGGTAAAGAATCTGAAATCAAAAAAGATATTGCTGCCAAACAACAAGAAGTAAACCGCCTCGAAGCTGAAATTCAAAAAATCATTGCCGAGGAAATGCGAATAGCTAGGCAAAAAGCAGAGCACGATTTATTGGTGGCTGAAGCCAAGAGATTAGGTTTGAAACAAGGCAAAGATTTTAACAGCAAAACATCAAATAAAAGATTGAGGGTTCTTATCGACAAGAAGAAAAAAGAACTGAATGCAGCGGGTGGAAATGAAACTATAGCCAAAGATGATGGACCTAGTTATGGATTAACCCCTGAAGCGAAAAAATTAGCAGCGGGTTTTGCAGCCAATAAAGGAAAGCTCCCTTGGCCAGTTGAGAAAGGTATCATCGTTGGAAAATACGGCAAACAACCACACCCTGTAGCGAAAGGTGTTATTGAAAACAGACCTCATGTTGAAATCGCTACAAGTAAGAATACTGAAGCCAGGGCTGTTTATTCCGGAACCGTAACAAGGGTTTTTAGAGTACAGGGTGCAGGAATAGCAGTATTGGTTGCTCACGGAAATTACTTTACTGTCTACAGTAATCTCAGTGAAGTATTTGTAAAGCGTGGTGACAAAGTAGAATTGAAACAAAGAATTGGACTGATTTACACCAATCCTTCCACCAATCAAACAGTACTAGAGTTTGGCTTATGGCTGAATGACAAGAGTCAAGACCCTCAACTCTGGTTATTTAAATAAGATCAGTATAAATATTCAATACCAAAAAGGTCGGCAAGATGTTTCTTTACCTTCTGTTGAACCTCTTCAAAATCAACTGTTCTTCCCAATTCAATATGTAGTGAAGTAACCGCTTTATCGCTAATGCCACAAGGAACGATATAACCAAAGTATTTGAGATCAGCATTCACATTGAATGCAAAACCGTGCATAGTTACCCAGCGGCTAGCACGCACGCCCATTGCGCATATTTTTCGTGCTGTAGGCTTTCCTTCATCTAGCCAGACGCCAGTTTCACCTTTACTCCTGCCTGCCTTTAGACCTTACTCGTCAAGTGTAAGAATAATATCTTCCTCTAAATAGCTCAGGTACTTATGAATATAGGTAAAATAATGATCAAGGTTTAAAATTGGATAGCCCACCAACTGCCCTGGACCGTGGTAAGTTATATCTCCACCCCTGTTTATCTTGAAGAATTCAATGTGTTCATCATCCATCTTCGCTAGATCAATAAGCAAATTCTCCATATCACCACTTTTGCCTAAAGTATATACG
>JAOARK010000392.1 GCA_025210575.1 Schleiferiaceae bacterium | reverse complement strand
TCCCAGAGGTATTTATTGAAGCAAAGAACAAGTATGCTGAAACACGCAACTATCCAACTCAAAACACAAGTTATCTTGGAACTCATCTTCGATTCGGAACGGTTAGCATAAGAGAAATTATTCGACAATTGGCACCAGAAGATGAAACTTTTCTAAGTGAATTGATATGGCGGGAATTCTTTATTCAAATCCTTTATCATTTTCCTAAATCAGTCAACAACAATTTCAAATCGAAATACGATGGGGTGCAATGGATAAATAATAAAGACGATTTTAAAGCTTGGTGTGAAGGCAAAACTGGATACCCTATGGTAGATGCCGGTATGCGCCAATTAAATGCTACCGGATGGATGCATAACCGTGTAAGAATGGTAACCGCAAGTTTTCTATGCAAACATTTATTGATCGACTGGCGTTGGGGAGAAGCATATTTCGCTAAGAAGTTATTAGACTTTGAACTCGCATCAAATGTTGGCAATTGGCAATGGGCTGCAGGTACGGGATGTGATGCAGCACCATACTTCCGAATTTTCAATCCGATGGAGCAACATAAAAAGTTCGATCCTAAAAGCGAATACGTAAAAACTTGGGTTCCCGAGTGGAGCAGCTTAGAATATCTCGCCCCTATTGTAGAGCATAAAATGGCTAGACAGCGTTGTCTGGAAACATATAAATCAGCCCTTTAAGTAAGGAAGAAAATTATCTTTCGTATTTTTGTTTAATATATTTTACTTTTAGTTAAACAAAATATGAAAAGGTATTTGGTTGTCGGTGGAGCTACAGGAACAGGAAAAGCCATTGTTGATGGTTTGATCAAGGAAGGGAATATTGTGTACGCCACGTACAATTCTACCAAGATAGATCAGACTCATCCAAACCTTCAGGTTTTTAAACATGATGTTATGACAGACGAAATTGATCGTCAGAGGCTGCCAGTTACACTAGATGGTCTGGTTTACTGTCCGGGAAGCATTGTTTTAAAACCATTCAGAACTTTTAGTTCAAAGCAATTTGAAGAGGATTTCAGACTTCAGGTATCAGGGGCGATTAATGCCATACAATCTTGTCTACCTCTTCTTAAAAAGGTAGAGCAAAGTTCTATCGTCCTTTTTTCCACAGTCGCAGTGCAAATGGGTTACGCATTTCACAGCTTGGTAAGTAGTTCAAAAGGAGCCTTAGAAGGCTTAACTCGTTCGCTTGCAGCGGAGTTTGCTCCGAATATTCGTGTGAATGCAATCGCTCCATCATTAACCAATACACCCTTAGCACAAAAGCTGTTGAGCACTGAGGAACGTATCAATGCGAACGCAGAACGTCATCCATTAAAGAGGATTGGCACGACTAAAGATCTTGCAGCTGCTGCTTGCTATTTATTAAATGAAAGATCATCCTGGGTTACAGGTCAAATAATGCATGTAGATGGAGGAATGTCCTCAATAAAAATTTAGATCATGAATATTCTGCTCACTGGTGCAACGGGTTACATAGGGCAAAGGCTTTTGCCAGTTCTTATTAAAGAAGGTCATAATGTTTGCTGTTGTGTAAGAGATGCCAGACGTCTCGATGTGAGTAAATATCCCAAGGATCAAATAAGTGTTATTGAAACTAATTTTCTTGACTTTAACAGTTTGGGCGACATCCCAATGAAAATTGACGTTGCGTATTATTTGATTCATTCTATGAGTGCTTCCACAAGAAATTTTGAAGAAATGGAATCACAATGCGCAAAAAACTTCAATGTGCGCTTGAGCCTAACAGATGTAAAACAAGTTATTTACTTGGGGGGTATTGCGAATGCCGAAACCTTAAGTCCGCATTTGAGCTCTAGGAAGAGCATTGAAAACATACTGCGCTCAAGATGTTATAATTTGACCACCATTAGAGCTGGCATTATCGTTGGCTCTGGAAGTGCGTCATTTGAAATAATCAGAGACTTAGTTGAAAAGTTACCCATCATGGTGGCACCCAGATGGCTTGACACAAGGTCTCAACCAATAGCTATTAGAAACGTGATTCAATTTCTATATGGGGTTGCGGGTAAAAAATGGACTTTCAATAACACTTATGATGTAGGTGGTCCTGAGGTGTTGACGTATAAGCAGATGCTATTGACTTATTCAAAGATCAGAAAATTAAATCGGTTGATTTTCACGCTGCCCGTAATGACACCAAAACTCTCTTCTTATTGGCTCTATTTTGTTACTTCTACAACCTACAAATTAGCAATCAATTTAGTAGATAGCATGAAGGTCGAAGTGGTATGCAAAAAAAATGACCTGGCAGAAAAGTTAAATATTTCACTAATCTCTTATCAAAAAGCCATCGAATTGGCTTTTGACAAGATTGCCCAACAGAATGTTCTTTCTAGTTGGACGGATGCCTTAAGCGCAAAAACAATAGAGCCTGGAATACAGTCGTTTATGGAAGTTCCCACTTATGGTTGTTTGAAAGATGAGAAGGAACTTAGTATCAATAACGAAAGCACAGTTTTCGAAAATATAATGGGCATCGGAGGAAAGAACGGTTGGTATTATGCAGATTTCTTATGGGAAATTAGAGGATTCATAGACAAACTTGTTGGAGGTGTTGGCTTACGCAGAGGAAGAAAAAATCAAAACACCGTTGAGGCTGGAGAAAGCCTAGATTTCTGGAGAGTTATTTATGCTTCAGAGGCAAAGCGAAGACTTCTTCTTTACGCTGAAATGAAATTACCTGGCGAAGCATGGTTAGAATTTAAAATAGAACAAAATAAACTCTATCAAACCGCTACGTTTAGACCTAGAGGTATTTGGGGTAGAGCTTATTGGTACCTGCTTCTACCCATCCATAAAGTGATGTTTCAAGGAATGATTAAAAACATAACAAAATCTAAAGATGGCTTATTATCAGTTTAAACGCATTCAAAAAATTCCAACTACGGTTGATGAAATTTGGGAATTTATTTCCTCTCCGAGTAACCTTAAAACCATTACCCCACCCTACATGGGATTTGACATCACATCAGATGGTCTTCCTGACAAAATGTATGAAGGGATGATCATCAGTTATAAAGTGAGCCCCCTCCTGGGCATAAAAACAACGTGGGTGACTGAAATTACTAAAATTAAGGATCGCGAATTTTTTATAGATGAGCAGCGAGTAGGGCCTTATGCTCTTTGGCATCATCAGCATCATATAGAGGAAATTAAGTCTGGGATAAAAATGACTGATATTGTGAGTTACTCTCCTCCTTTTGGTCCACTTGGAGCACTTGCAAACACGCTAATCATCAAAAACAAACTGAAGGAAATTTTTGACTATCGCCATCAAGTGTTAACCGATAAATACGGAGAATATACAGGGGTAGTAAAAAACCTTTATGGTTCTTAACCAACATAAATCTAGATTTTTGCAAATGGTCTAAATGTTAGATTTGTTTCTCTGAACTAAGAGAAATGACAAAGGTATTTGCAATAGGAGCTTTGGGAGGCAGCGGAACGAGAGTGGTAGCTCAAATCTTAATGGAAGCAGGCCTTTATATGGGTGCTGAATTCAGCAATGAAAATGACAACTTGCTGTTTACCCGTCTATTTAGAGACCCGGTTTGGGAAGCTCAATCAGATAGAAGGCAACAATTTGAACGCATAACCATCTTCAATAAGTTAATGTCGGGAAAAACTTTATTTCCCTTAGAAGCTTTTTCGGCTTTCAAAGCCATCAAAGAGAATCTCAACTACCCTACTTCTTCAGGGCAAGCTAGACAACTACTCTTTGAGCACTATACAAAATCTAATATTCAACCCGCCATTTGGGGATGGAAGGAACCCAACACTCACATTTATTTAGAAGCTCTTCATACCTCTTTTCCAACTTTTAAGTACATACATGTTTTGCGTCATGGCTTGGATATGGCTTTTTCTAAAAATCTAAAACAGTTGAATAATTGGGGAGCGAAGTTTTCAATTGAAATCGATGGAAAGGAAACTGAAGATCAACTTGCAATAAAGCAACTCGATTTTTGGATTGCCGCAACCAAGGCCACACTAGAATATTCCAAAAGAATGGGAGAGAATTTCTATTTACTGAGACATCACAACCTTTATGAGTCGGCTAAAGTTGAAATAGAACGGCTTTTTCAGTTTTTAGAAATTGCAACAACCAAAGATCAATTAGACGAATTGTCTAGCCTACCAGAGAAACCTCAAAGTGCTGATCGCTACAAGAATCATGATCTTAACATCTTAAGAGAGGATCAACTTTTGGCTGTGCAAGAGCTTGGTTTTGAGATATAAAAAAAAGGGGCATAAGCCCCTTAGTTAATTCTTTTTTTTTATCAGCTTAGATAAAATCTACAGCTCCTGTTCCTAAATTATAATAAGCTGGAACGATCTTCACTTTGCCATCTTTAAC
>JAOARK010000391.1 GCA_025210575.1 Schleiferiaceae bacterium | reverse complement strand
TTAAAGAACCTGATGGCAACATAAAGGGGCGGATTAGGAACATTGATATAAAAGCTTCGGAAATAGAGACTGATTCGATCAAGTTGCAACATATTATTCCCTTTAGGATGGGAAACTTAAATGTGACTATTGATAGTGCCATGTTTCAGATAAACGAGTTTACCCAAATTAATCTTGGAGATATACATTACGAATTGCAAGATGAAGTGCTCAGAATGCACAACTTCTCTGTTGGTTTTACAGAAGATTGGGTGAAGGTTAGCAAGCGTATAGGAGTTCAGAAGGATCTTATCTCTGCTTATGTACAAGAGCTGAAACTTGTTGAGTTGGCAACTTCAAGTGAGTTCTATTCTAATCTTGATTTGGTTGCTAAAAAGTTAGAAGTAATTGGTTTAGACTTAAAAGTTAGAAAGAATAAAAACTATGAGCGTCCTCCTGATGTTTATAAACCCATGTTTAAAGGCATGGTAGATTTAATTCCACTGCAATTAGATGTAGATTCCATTTTGATAACAGATTCACGGATTAGTTATGAGGAATTGGGAAAGGATAAAAAGCACAGTGCGGAAATCAGTTTTCAAAAAGTTGAAGGTAGCATTACAGGTTTAACCACTTTTGAAGAGGAACAAAAACAAAGGCAAGAATTTGTGGCAAACTTGAATGCAGAATTATACAATTCTGGCAAAATGAAGATCAAGTTAACCGTCCCTTATGAAGAAGATCGGTTTGAGTTGATATCTGACATGGGTTCGATGCCAATGGAAGATTTTAATGCTTTAGCTATTCCTATGGCGGCAGTGCAAATAGACTCTGGACAATTAAAGCAACTTCATTTTAAAATGAATGCCAACAAGCATTCGGCTTATAGTCATCTAACAATGGATTATACAGGATTGCATTTAACCTTGATTAAAGAAACGGAAGATCACAAAATAAGAAAGCAAGGGTTCTTAACCTCAGTGGCAAACAGTGCTATAAGACCAAATAATTTACCTAGTGGTAAGAAGTATTTAACCGCAAGTTATACCACAGAGAGAAATGTATATCGTGCCCCATTTCAATATATTGTAATGGGCGTTGTCGATGGAGCTACACGAATCATTCCTGGTAAAACCGTTCAGTCGTTTATTCATAAAGACAAAAAGAAAAAGAAGAATAAAAACTGATTTTACAACCAGCCTTTTCTTCTAAAATAGATGAGCATTCCAATGGCCATGGTGATCATTATTGCCCACACAACATGATAGCCGTAATGGTAAGAAAGCTCAGGAATGTTTTCAAAGTTCATCCCGTATATTCCAGCAAGGAATGTTAATGGAACGAAAATTACACTGAAGATGGTCAATATTCTAAACATCTCATTGAGCTTACTCGCCACATTAGTATGATAAATATTGAGCTGGTCGTGAAGCATCATTCTATAAGAATCACTGGTTTCAGATATCATGTTCACCGAATCCATTAAGTGGTTTAGAATATACTGTGACTTTTCTCGATCAATGAGGTCAGAGTCAGATTTACATACTAAAGTTATTGCTTCTTTAGCGGGCCTTATGATCTTGTGCATATAGCTCATTTCGGCATTATAGGTGGTTAATTCTTCGAGTAGATTATTAGAGGTGTCCGCAAAAATGCTCTCTTCTAGATTCTCAATTTTATCTCCAATTTTCTCTAATATTATGGAGTATTGATTGATTATGGCACGAACTAAAGAAAGCATCAAATAATCTGCTCCAGACTTTCTAATTCTGCTGGTCTCTTTTTTAAGCCTTTCCATAATAGGACCAAATGGATGATCTTGGTGCTCCTGAAATGTAACAACTCTGTCTTCCAATAAAATGAAGGTGATGTGTTCTGATTCTATTTCCATTTCGGCCTCATTGAAATGAAGCATTTTTAGTGTCAGAACGATGTACTCATCATAATCTTCAAAAGAGGAACGAGCCTCTGTATTTGAAATTTTATCTAAGATCATTGGATGTACATCATAGGCTTCACCTAACCGCTCTATCATTTCACTGTCGTGAAGTCCCATTATATTAAGCCATCGAGGTGTGTGGTTTTTCCGGTATTCAGTAAACTTTGATAGGTCGCTAAAAGATTCAAGATGTACTTCACTTTCGTTAATTTGAAGTGCTTCAATTATCGGTTTGTCCATTTTTTGAGTTCCTACAAATCCGAGTTTTCCAAATTCTTTTACTTCTTTTCTATCTGATTTGAATAGTCTAGCCATACATCTGCAGTTTGCTTAAATGTATGAAAAGGTCTTCTTTATTCCACCGGTTACCTTGACTGTAACTAGATTAGTTAATGGATCTTAATCTAGATCAAAAGATTTTTGTTAGGCTGGTGATCCCGCATATTAGGCAGGCCATCTTAGAAAATAGAAGATTATCTTATTAAGACATCAAAAGATACAGGCTTAAAGTTTTAGCTCCAGGTAATAAAGCAGACTTAAACGAACTTTTTCATCTTATTCACAACATACTCCTTACCCAAAATCTGTTGAGCAGTAACTATGGCGCCAATAGTTACACCTAGTACACCGTGTAGTATAATATTTTGCCCTGTCAAGAAAAGGTTTGAGAGTTTTGTTTGAGCTTTTATTGA
>JAOARK010000390.1 GCA_025210575.1 Schleiferiaceae bacterium | reverse complement strand
CGTGGGCTCGGAGATGTGTATAAGAGACAGGAACAGGATTAACATACCAGGCAGCGAGAGCCACATTTGTTCGTGCCTCTTACGGTGGTGGATACCGTTATCCAAGTATGGCAGAACTATTTACAAGCACCAATGCAGCTGGTATTGTCGTGGTGCCTAACCCTGAACTACAAGCTGAAAGTGGCTGGAGTGCAGAACTAGGAGTAAAACAATTATTAAAGATCGGTGAAAACTGGAAAGGGATTTTTGATGTAGCAGGTTTTATAAACAGCTACGATAATATGACTGAGTTTACCTTTTTCTCTTGGCCAGAAGGTTTAGGCTTTAAATCTGTAAACGTGGGCAAAACACAAGTTACTGGAATTGAGTTGACTTTGACTGGTAATGGTAAAATTGGTGACGTAGATCTTCGATTCTTAACAGGTTATGCATTTATGAATCCAATTATTCTTAACCCCGATGAGCCCTATGCGTATGGAACTAGCGGTACGGAAATAACCTATGCCAATACTAGCTCAGACAACTCGAATAACATTTTAAAATACAGATATCAAAACCTTTTCAAGCTCGATCTTCAAACTGAATACAAAGGGTTTGGGTTAGGCCTAAGCACCAAGTACAATGACTACATGCAAAACATTGATTTGTATTTTGAGTTGGGAGCTATTTCAGGTTTGAAAGAATCTAGAGCACTAAACCCGAATGGTGAAGTCATTTTTGACGCTCGTGTATATTATGAGTTTAGTAAAACTTTTCGCCTAAGCTTTATTGTAGACAATCTCACAAACTTAGAATACACCCCTCGACCTGGTATGTTGGCAGCACCAAGAATGTTCACATTTAAGGCCACTTACAGAACGGGTGGGTAATAAAATGAGAGGTATTTAAGAAAGATTCAAATCTCGAAATTTAGTATTCAATAAATGGAATAGTCAGTCATTTTATGGATATAAGTAAGATATATCTTATATTTAAGCTCTAATCATTCTTAAACCCATGAAACTAAATCAAATCAAGTGGCCCATGCACTGCCTCTCACGCAGAAGCCACCACTTAAGGTAATCTCCTTATTTATTCTGGTTAAAGAATTATAACGCTTTAGCCGCTTACCATTTATTTCTAACCAATACTATTTATTATGCAAAAACATCTACGTTTTTGGCTGAAGTCGTGTGCTTTGGTCATTCTTATTTTGGGTTTTACACCCGAAACAAAAGCCAGCCATTACAGGTATGGCTCTATAAGCTACGAACACGTTTCTGGCAACACCTACAACATTACTGTCAAACAAGGTTGGCGAAATGGTTGGTTTGGTGTTAATGCTTCAAGTGTAGGCACAACGGTGAATACAGGAGCTCTGAACATCACTCAATCTGGTTCTTTTGTTGGTAGCATACCCTTGAATCTAACGGTTACTTCTGTTAACACGGCTGAAGATTGGTTTTTTGCCGAAGGAACTTTTTCCTACACTTTTGCTTCAACTGGTCTACACGAATTAGGCTGGTCAGGATGTTGTAGAATTAGCCTAAATACCTACCCACCTGCAAATAGTAATTTCAATTACAGCATTAATATCAATGTAGGTATTGGAAATAGTTCACCAGTTCAAACTATTGCACCCATTATTAACGTTCAAACTAACCAACCTGCCGCTACATTTAACGTTCCAGCCGCAGACTCTGATGGTGACGCTCTTAGCTATTCTATACTATCAGGACCTCCTGGTTTGAGTATCAACCCAACAACGGGACAAATCACATGGAACACCCAATCCCCGCTTCAACCCATTGGTTCTCTGCATGTTGTTCAAGCTGGAGCTTCAGATGGAAACACAACTGTCTTTTCAGACTTTATAGTAAGGATTGTACAAACTTCTACTCCACCAGTATTTGATTATGGCGTAACGCCAGCAGACGGATTTGCATTTCAAGTTTCTCCAGGAACTCCTGTAAACTTCACTATAAAGGCAGATGATTCTGATCCAGGAAGTACAGTTACTTTATCTGCTGTTGGATTGCCTTCATCTTCAACACACCTACCTACATTACCAACAACTGCGAGCAGTTCTACTCTTTCTAGTTTCTCATGGGTACCAACATCGACTGACCTAGGAACATTTGTAATTAATTACACGGCTCAGGATAACAATGGTGTACAAGAGGCAACGAGCGTAACGATTTTGGTCAGCCTTAAACCTGTATTTGATATCAGTCCGGGACTCACACCCCCTGAAGGAATTCATACGGTTATAGAACCAGGTACAAACTTTAGTTTTATAGCTCAAGCCTATGACCCAGATCCTGTTGATGTGGTTCAAATCATTAGTGCAGAACATAAGCAACTCGGTGGAGATTTTACAACTCATACCTCTGCTACACTTGGAACAATACCTTCTGCAGCAGCAAATCCAACCTCAGTTTCGTTTAGTTGGACTCCAGCACCTTCAGAATGGGGACATCAGCATTGTATTTTTACCGCTCAGGATTCTTATGGTGATGAAACGGAACATGAAGTTTCAATGTTGGTGAACACTACCCCTTCATTTACTTCAACTCCGGTATTAACCGCGTTTGAAAATCAACCATACCTCTACAATATTACAGTAGTCGATCAAGATATGGCCGAAGGTGATATTGTTGACATTCTTGGAATCACAGTCCCATCTTGGTTGACTGTTACAGATCTTACTGGAGGAATTGCAACTTTATCGGGAACCCCAGGCGCTGGTGAAGTGGGGACTCATTTTGTAGAAATTGAAGCACAAGATATTAACCATCATACCAATGTTGGCGGAATACCAAGACAACAATTCACTATTACGGTAAACCCTTGTGCAATAACATTAAGCACTTCATTAACAAAAGTGACTTGTCCTGGTGGTAGTGACGGGACAGCAACTGTGGTACCATCAAATGGAGCTGCTCCATATACCTATTTATGGAGTGATGGTCAGACAACAGCAACTGCTGTTAATCTTCCTGAGGGCAACATTTATGTTGATGTTACAGATGCCAATGGATGTACGAAGAGAAGTCCAAATATGCTCGTTGGCCAAGAAGATTTAGTTCCACCTACAGCCATTGCTCAAAATCTTACTGCAGAGTTGGATCAAAATGGAAATGCTTCAATATTGGTTTCCGGAAATTATACCTTGGGACCTATTGCCGGTACTTTACCAATTCAAAATAGTCCAGCAGTAGCCACTACTCTGTCTTGTGATTGTCCATCAGGTTCTGTTGCGGTGGGCTATGAAGGATTTGCAGGATGTATAACAGATAACTTCAGGTTAATATGTAGAGAAGTTAATCAGGATGGTACTTTAGGAGCTGCAACATCAGTAACTTGTTTCTCAGGTGGTGGTACAACAACCCCATTTTCAACAAGTTTAACTGGAGATAATGTATTAGTTGGTTTTAGCATTACTGATGTTGATTATCAATTTCAAAGTTCTAGAGTGCATATAGGTGTAGTCGGCCATGGTAAGTCACTATCAGAAATTGGTTTGGCTAGCTCAAATACCACTAATACTGTAAGTCTACCTGGACTCAACGGTGCTGGATGCTATTCAAGTAACCCGAATACAACAACTCAATACGCTCCTGACGGGCATGTAATTGTTGGGATGGATGTAAATCCAGTTGCTTATTCATCAGGTGTTAAATTTAAATATGCCCAATTAAGTGGTACAGGTGGATTGAATTATGGTTCATATGACAATTGTGGAATTGCCTCAATGTCTGCAAGTCAAGTTAACTTTAATTGTAGTGAAATAGGTGCAAATACAGTTACATTAACAGTTACAGACCTAAGTGGAATTTCTTCAAATACAACGGCTATAGTAACTGTTGTAGATAACCTAGCGCCAACAGCTGTTGCTCAAAATCAGACCATCTATTTAGATGCCAACGGACAAGCTTCTATTGCAGCAACACAAGTTGATAATGGATCTTCTGATAATTGCGGTCCGCCTTTATTACTTTTGGATAAAACCACCTTTGATTGCACGAATGTGGGCCCCAACACAGTAATCCTCGAGGCTAAAGATGCCAGTGGAAACTCTTCTACTGCCACAGCAATTGTAAACGTGGTAGACGACATCTATCCTACTCTTGTTGCTCCTGCAGATATTGTTGTCTGTGAAAACGAGGTAGTAACT
>JAOARK010000389.1 GCA_025210575.1 Schleiferiaceae bacterium | reverse complement strand
GGTTGAAGGGTATTCTACGATTGATGTGAAATTTGATTTTAACATTACCCCAGAAGAGGCCTTAAGGAAGGTAAAAGACAAGGTTGATATTGCGAAAACACAACCCGACTTTCCTACAGATCTTCCTGCCGATCCGAACATTTTTGAAATGAATTTTTCAGAGCTTGTTCCTATTCAGAACATCTACCTCTCTGGAGATTTTACGATAGACCAATTAAAAGAGTACGCAGAGTATTTAGAGGATCGTATTGAAGACCTTCCAGAAATCTCAAAAGCGGAGATTCGAGGAGTTGATGATAAGGAAGTTAGAATTAGCGTTGATCTTCAAAAGATGGAATCTATCAACGTAAGCTTTGGCGATATCGCCCAAGCTATTTCGAATAGAAACTTGTCTGTTTCAGGAGGTAACTTGTTGGTTGATGGCTACAGAAGAAATATTCGCGTAGTAGGTGATTTTAATAACATTGAAGAAATAGGAGATGTTATTGTAAAGCACGAAAAAGGAAACATTGTTTACTTAAGAGATATTGCAACAACCACTTTTAAAGAGGTGGAGAAAGAAAGTTACGCAAGGGAATACAAAAACCCTGTGGTGATGGTTGATGTGATGAAGCGAGGTGGAGAAAACCTAATCATTGTTTCAGACAAAATCAATGCGATCATCGACAAGGCTAAAAAGGATTATTTCCCTGATAACTTAGAGATCTCTGTAACGAACGATCAAAGTGACCAGACCAAGACCCAATTGAACGAATTGGTGAATAGCATCATTTTCGGTGTAATTCTAGTGGTAATGGTATTGACATTCTTCTTGGGATTGAGAAACGCCCTTTTTGTGGGAATTGCAATCCCACTCTCAATGCTGATGTCTTTTATGATCCTTAACTTAATGGGAATCACCTTGAATACCATTGTGTTATTCTCTTTGGTATTGGCTTTAGGTATGCTAGTAGATAACGGTATTGTGGTTGTAGAAAACGTATATCGTTTAATGGATGAAGGATATTCCAGATGGGAAGCGGCCAAACGCGGTGCGGGTGAAGTTTCTTATGCCATTATTGCATCGACAGCTACTACGCTTGCAGCATTTGTTCCATTGGCAATGTGGCCAGGAATGATGGGAGAATTCATGAAGTTCTTACCTCTTACCTTGATCATTGTATTGTCATCATCTTTATTCGTAGCGCTAATTATCAATCCTGGTCTTACGGCACGTTATATGAGAACCGAGGAAGGAAACCCGAATAGAAAAAGACTTTCTATTATTTCAGTTTCCTTGATCCTATTTGGGTTGATTATTGGTTATGCTGCAGGCGTGCAATGGCTTGGCAACTTGATGATTATTGCAGGTTTGGCTATTCTAGGTCAAATTTGGATTGGCATCAAAACGACCGAGTGGTTCCAAGAAAGTGTTTTACCTCGTTTGGAACGCGCTTATGAGAACATCTTGAGACTTGCATTAAAAGGTCCAAACCCATTCTTGTTCTTTGGAGGAACAATAGCATTGCTAATTTTCTCAGTAATGCTTTTAGGAGCTTTCCCTCCTAACACATTGTTCTTCCCAGAAAACCAGCCTAATCAGGCTATTGTATATGTTGAGTTGCCTATTGGTACGGATATAGAGGAAACCAATAAACTCACTATGCAATTGGAAGAGAAGGTTCTTAAACTTGTAGATGAGTACACTTATCCTCAAGATACAGGAACAGGTGAGTTCCAATACAACTATATGGTTGAATCTGTGATTGCACAAGTAGGCCAGGGAACAAGTGACCCGAATGCTGGTCCGAGTATGGCAAATACTCCGAATAAGGCAAAGATTACCGTTGCTTTTAGGCCTTATGGAGAGCGTTATAATGAGAGCGGTGAACTGATTCAGAGCCAAAGTGTTCTTGCTAAACTTCAGAAGAAAATTGGAAATTATCCAGGAGCTCAGATCACAGTAGATAAAGATTCGCAAGGTCCACCAACAGGAGCACCAATTAATATCGAGGTGAGCGGTGATGACTATTTGGAGATTATCGGTATTGCTGAGGACATCCGTGTTTTCATCAACGAAAGTGGAGTTCAAGGAATTGAAGAATTAAAGCTTGATGTGCAACAAGGGAAGCCAGAGTTGCTAGTAGACATCGACTATTCTAAAGCAAAAACCTACGGTGTGTCTACCGCACAAATTGGAGATGCTTTGAGAACAGCTCTGTTTGGAAAAGAGATCTCTCGTTACAAAGACGGAGAAGATGATTATCCCATTAACTTGAGATATGAAGATCAGTACCGTTACAATCTTGATGACCTTTTGAATCAAAAGATCACATTTAGAGATCAGTCTTCTGGTAAGATCAAACAAATTCCGATCTCATCGGTAGCAACACCAAGAAAAGCTTCAACATTTAGTGTAGTGAGTAGAATTGATCTAGACCGTGTAATTACTATTCAAAGTAATGTGTTGGCCGGTTATAACGCTACAAATATTAATGACGAACTGAAGGAGCTGTTGGGAGACTATGAATTACCACGTGGCGTAGAGATCAGTTTTACTGGAGAGCAAGAGAAACAAGCAGAAGAGATGAGTTTCTTGTCAGGAGCACTTTTAACTGCAGTATTCTTAATCTTCTTGATTCTGGTTGCGCAGTTCAACTCAGCGTCCACTCCATTTATTATTCTTACAACAGTTGTTTTGAGTTTGATTGGAGTATTGCTTGGGTTGATCATTTTCAGAGATGATTTTGTGATCATGATGACTATGATCGGTATTATTTCATTGGCCGGGATTGTGGTGAATAATGCAATCGTACTGATAGACTACATTAACTTGCTTATAGCACGTAAGAAAGAAGAAGTAGGATTAGAGCGCAAAGACAAATTGCCATTTGAGTATTACAATGAAATTATAGTGGAGGCCGGTAAGAAGAGGTTACGCCCTGTATTACTTACAGCAATTACTACCGTTTTAGGTTTGGTGCCATTAGCAATGGGAATCAACATCAACTTTATTACGTTAATTACTGAAAATGATCCTCAATTCTTTATCGGAGGAGATAACGTAGTGTTCTGGGGGCCGATGAGTTGGGCTGTTATTTATGGTTTGACCTTCGCTACATTCCTAACGCTGGTTATTGTACCGGTAATGTTCTTTATTATGAACAGAATGGCTTACTCTGTATTTGGAGGGCCGAAAAAAGCTTAAAAGAAGCGATATATATTTGGAAAGCCACCTTGAAAGAGGTGGCTTTCTTTTTTAAGTTTGGTGACAATGAGAATTGATAAATACTTATGGTGCGTTCGCTTATTTAAGACCCGCTCTCTTGCAGCCGATCAAGTGAAAACGAAGAAGGTGATGTTAGACGGAGAGTTTGTAAAAGCTTCGCGAGAGGTTAAGGAAGGGCAGAAGATAACTGTAAAGCATCACGGGTATGATCAGGAGTATGAAATTCTAGGTTGGCCCAAATCTAGAGTGGGAGCAAAACTTGTTGAGCTCTATCTAAAAGAAATTACTTCTCCAGAGAACATTGAAAGAAAAGAGTTTTTACAGCTGGCTAAAAACTATACAAGGCGAAAAGGATTAGGTCGCCCAACGAAAAAGGAACGAAGAGAATGGGATGATTTGGATTTGTAATCTTTATGAAGGATTGAAGTCTCTCTTGTTTGTTTAGTACATTAGTTATATAAATAGTTGAGTAAATGAGATATTGGTTAAGCACCCTACTATTATTTTCTGGACCGTTTCTATTTGCACAAGTTGGTGTTGGTACTGAAACGCCAAACGTAAATACAATTCTAGAATTACAATCTAACTCAAAAGGAGTATTAATTCCTAGAATGACGGCCTTAGAGCGGGACGCCAACTTAGCGGACAATGATCCGGATACAGACTATCCGAATAGTAATACACCAGCATTGAATCCAATCCCTTCTAATCCAGAAGATTTCCTTAAAGAAGGGACGATGATTTACAATACAGATGTTAAAGCCATACAATATTGGGATGCTGATGCTGAAAGATGGACTAGCGTTATGGCGCCACCAGGTTTTGCAACGGGAAATGATGGCACCGTATTGATGAATTTTCCTGAGTTTGGTGAACCAAATGCGTATACAATTAACTTAACAGAACGCTTATTAAATTCTTATGAATGGAATGTGACTAAAACAGAGTATGATCAAGGAGGAAATGTTGTAAATGTGAACAATGCCTTTTTGTTGCAAGAAGACGAATCCGTTTTTGGATCAGAAGTTCAAGCCGCATTTGACGATACTGATTTTGATATAGCGCCTGCACCCGTAACACGATGGCCAGACAATGCAGTGGATCGAACAAAAACAGGGATTTGGGACAATACCAACAAGACACTGATAGAAAATAAAATTGAGGGTCAAGTGCATTTTTGGCGTGTCGTGATTCAGTATCAAGTAGCAAGTGGGAATGCTCAGAAAGGATCTATCCTTGCAAGAATAGATAACCCCAATCAAAGCTCTACCTTCGAGACCTCAAATACCACGGCCATTGTAGACGGAAATGCCGGGGCTATTGCAACATCTACCTTCTTATTTGTAACCGTGGCTGACAATTTGAGTTTGCCGAATCTTAACAATGGTGGTATAGGATATGAACTCTTCTTCAGTTCGAACAACGATATAACCATAACACTTCGCTCCATTTTAAGGATCTCTATTTTTAAAGACTAGATGAAAAAAGTACTCACTTTAATATTTCTTTCTGGGGCGATTTTCCTTAAAGCGCAAAAGACAACCGTTGTTTCTGGAACTACCTTATTTGTGCAAGAAGGAACTTCTGTAAAATTTGATGCGCTTGATGTTCAAGGTGAAGTGACAGTGCGTGCCAAGACAATAGAAACGGATGTAATTATTGAAGGTGAAATTACTGGAGATGACAAGATTAATCTTCTCGGCACCCTTGCAAATATAAATCTAGATAATTGCTCATGGAATGTGAGTAATGAATCTGAAGATACAATTAACGACATTACTCTAAATAGTAATGCGCGGTTGGTACTAGAACCAGGTTTTGGACTAATGACTAATGGTGATTTTGTGGACCAATCTGCACTTGAACCCGCTATAAGAATTAAAGCAGATGCCACAGGATATAGCCAACTTCATTTGGCGGGAACATACTCAGATAATGGATCAGGGTTGGCTTCTAAGGAAACCTTCGTCTCTGCAGATGAAACATGGCGACAGTTAGGAGCTACGATGCAAGAAACAGGTGGACTAAGTGTTAGTCAATGGTCTGATGATATTGACCTTTATTTTGCGAATGATGATCCAAAATTGCAGAATGTCTTTCTATGGGATGGAAGTCCGTCAGGAAAATCACTTCCCTATCAACTTGATGCCACAGGATGGGTTTCTTCAGCAGCTAATCAGCAAATTTCAGCAACTCAAGCAGGAGCTATTTATATGGGTCCTAGCAGCGTTTTGTACCGGATTAATTCTAATCCGATAACAGAATTAGGTAACATACAAACGGCAGATTTGACCTATAATTTGTTTTACACAGAAGACGATGAAGAGGATAAGGATAATAATTCGGAACCTGATGATTATGAATTGTTAGGCGGGTGGAATCTGATACACAATTCCTATACGGCAAATATCAGTTTAACCAAACTTTTTGATTACGGAGGAACAAACGCTTGGCCGTTAGCCTATCCTTATGTGCATGTTTGGGATCCTGTACTAGGCCAATATAGAGCACTAACAAATGGTGGATCCGTTTCAAGTATCATAGAATACAATAATGTACCTGGGAATGCGGTGACAGCTGCAGATGCTACTATTGCACCTGGTCAAGCATTTTGGGTGAAAACAATAGATGCCACGGGACTAGATGAATCAGGAAATAATGAAGCCTTCCATGAGGCTGATCCGTTATTAACTACCCCTTTAACTATTTCAAGAAGTTATTTAGATATTGGAGGTAGTCCACAAAACTTTTTCAAGAAAGACCCACCACATTTAAGGCTCGGAGTCATCAATATACAAGACAGCAGTTTTGACCAAACTGTGTTACTTTTTGATGAAGCAGCTGATTTCAGTGGCGATAGACTCGATGCATTTAAGTTAAGGTCTCTAGATAAGGCTAAACCAAGTTTACTGAGCAGAGCGAATAACGGAATTGCCTATGCTATAAATGCTTTACCGAATAAAGAAGAGGAGTACCATATTTCTGTAGAATTCAGTTCTGAAGCGCATATGGAGCATTTTTATTTTAGAATTGATGAAGCCGAAATTGACCCCAATTGGGTTGTTCAAGTTGAAGATAAAATACTAGGTCAATTCCATGATTTATCTGGTGGAGGTGAATTCGTGTTTACTCATGAAAATGCACTCAAAACAGATCGTTTCATTGTGCACATAAATGCTTTGGGCCATCTGTTGAATTCTACATCTGAGTTTAATAGAATCGTAAATCTATATGGAATGCAACTTAGCATTAGTCAGAATATGACGAAGAGCTACAATCTATTAATTTATGATATATCTGGAAGGCTGATTATCACAGTTCTTAACCTAAACCGTAGAAATGAAAAAGTTGATTTATCTGAGATTAAATCAACCGCAATAGTCGTGGTTATTCAAGATGCTTCAGGTTCAAGATCTGAAAAATTCATGCTTCAAGAAAGTGAATAGTTTGGATTAATTCTTCGCTTCGATTGTATTAAAAAGTTTGATTAAAGGCTCTTCATAGATTTTATGTTCCCCCTCAAAATCAAACCTTTTTATCTCAATGTCCATTTCATTTAATTGAGACATTATTTCGCTCGATTTTTCTTCTGAAATGAAGCGATCATCGGAGGCAAAATGAAGAGTAATATTTAGACCGTTAAATTTCTCGGCATTCAATCTATAGTCAATGTCTGGTGGAAAAGTTCCAGCCCAACCGTGAAGAGATTTTAGATTTGACCCATCAAAGACATTGGCCCACCTAAAGGCTGTAGCCAAGCCTTGAGAAAACCCAAATAGATGAATGTTCACATTTTTTGATAACTGACTTTCAACAGACTTTATCAATTGGTTAAGGTATTGGCAATAATCGTCTATATCTCGAAGCCGTTCCTCTTTGGTCATCCAAGTGGCACCTATTCTGCCACCTGTACCATTTAGATAGAATCTGTTAGGTGCTTCAGGAATTACGATTAAACGATCATCACTTTTTAATGGCTTAAAATTTTGAGCAAAATATTGACCAAGCTGGCCATACCCATGCAGGCAAAACCACAGGTGTTTAACCAAAGAAGACGGCTCGCCAATGGTGTAGTAGCGAGCCGTTTTTTCTATTTTAATATGATGCTCTTTCAAGTTAGATCAGAATCAATTATATCAGGATTTGTGTAATAATTATTGTTCTTGAAGGTGGCATCGCTAAAGGCTAACATTGGGTAAAAAATAATACCAAGGAACGACAGGCCAATACCAAACCCAGTGCTTTTACCAAAGCCTTTTGCTAATTCAATATGAAGTATGATGAGTAAAACAATACCTGCAGGAGGAAAAAGATACATCAGCAAAATCCACCATCCTGGTTTACCAGTAATCTGAGTAAGGACAAAATAATTGTAAACGGGAATGATTCCTTCCCAGCCTTGCCTACCTGCTTTCTCATATACTCTCCATGAAGAAATAAGCATGAGAATAGCGATAAATAAACTGAATAAGATTACAATTAAACTCATCATCACATTTTGGTTTTAGAATTCAGCTTTTCTTTTTTCCATAAAGGCAGTGGTGCCTTCAACAAATTCTGGAGTGCCAAAACAACGACCGAAGTTCTCAATTTCTGCTTCGTAACCGTCTACTCCCTCTTTAAAGCCTGCATTAATAGCAACGATTGCTTCCGCTTGAGCATTAGGTGAGTTCTTTATCATTTTGCCGGCCATTTTTTCACAAGTGGCCATCAATTCATCTTGAGGAACCACATGATTAACAATACCCCATTGCATGG
>JAOARK010000388.1 GCA_025210575.1 Schleiferiaceae bacterium | reverse complement strand
TAAGGGGGTGTCTTTAAAGAAGATATTCTCTATCAGCCGAGTAGAGATATCGGCATTCAATGTTTCTCCAGATTCTGAATATTGACCTAAAGGCATCTTCCGTGCAAAGACTATAATCGCACCTGTCTTTGTTTCGGCCATATGTGCACAAGCCGTGATTATGGGTTTTAAGTCAATTCTTACTTCTTCCTTTTTGTTTTTCACAAGGCCTTTCACCAAAGATGGCGTCATACTGAAACTACCCGAACCTAGATAGAGCAAAAATTTTCGAATTTCCTGTTGAAAAACAATGATGAGAACAATAACACCGAGTCCTATAAAACTTCCCAGAATTTGAGAAAGCATAACCATGTTCAAGGCTTGTACCAATTTCCAAATGGCAAAAATGGAGGCTATTCCGAAAAAGATCCTTATGGCTACAGTTCCTTTTACTAGGCGATATAATTGATACAGCAAAAATGCTGTCAATAAAATGTCTATTAAATCGAGTATTTTAAAATCTAGGAAACTCAAGCTGAAAGATGTTGGTGCAAAGTAATTACTTGTTTGGCTTCTTTTACATCGTGAACTCTAAGGATGTTCGCACCTCGCTCTAAAGCCCAAGCATGTAGCGCTGAAGTTCCATTTAATGCGTTTTCAGGTTTCGTTCCTATAGCTTTGTTTATCATACTTTTTCGAGACACCCCAACTAAAACAGGTACGCTAATAATCTTAAAGTCATCCAGTTGTTTTAATAGCTGAAAGTTTTGAGCAAGGGTTTTTCCAAATCCAAATCCGGGGTCTACAATGACATCATGCCCACCATGATCTACCAGTATTTGTGTTTTTTTTCCCAAGTCTTCTAAGATGTCAGCTACTAAATGCTTGTAGGTTGGGTTCTTTTGCATGGTCTTGGGCGTTCCCTGCATATGCATCAATACATACGGAATCTTTAATCTCCCAATAGTTGAAAACATCTGGTCATCTAAGTTACCACCACTAACATCGTTGATCATGTGCGCACCCATGTCGTAGGTTGCCTTTGCCACATCGCTATAGAAAGTGTCTATAGAAATTGGAAGATCTGGAAAAGCTTTTACTATTTCTGGAAGAACATTTGAAAGACGTTTTATTTCTTCTTCAGCAGTTAAAAAATCCGCACCAGGTCTTGTAGATTGAGCCCCAATGTCCAGAATATTTAAACCTTCTTCAATCATTCTCTCTACTCTAAGTAGCGCATTATCAATGTCTTGATATTGTCCTCCGTCATAAAAAGAATCAGGTGTTAGATTTAAGATTCCCATGATCTTGGGTGTGGATAAATCCATCAATTGGCCCCTGAAATTAAGCGTCAATTTTTTATGGAAAAATGTATCTTCGGCCATCTATCTCCTATAAAATAAGGGGTTTAGAATAAAGATTGTAAAAGTAAAAAATGAGCAAAACGGCACAACAGTTTGATGCGGTAATTGAAAAATGCCAGGGATTATTTGAAAAGAAAATGAAAGACTACGGAAGTGCCTGGCGCATTCTTCGTCTTCCTTCTTTAACGGATCAAATTTTTATAAAAGCACAAAGAATTAGAAGTATTGAAGATAAGGGCACACAAAAAGTAGGTGATTCTATAGAAGGAGAATTCATTGGTATTTTGAATTACAGCATTATGGCTCTTATTCAATTAGAGAGGGGAGTAGCTGAACAACCTGATTTAGATGTAGAATTGGCGGTACAGGCTTTTGCAACCAAGGCGAAAGAAGCTAAGGATTTGATGCTTGCCAAGAATCATGATTACGGTGAAGCATGGAGGGATATGCGAGTGAGTAGTTTTACTGACTTGATATTACAAAAACTGCTTCGCGTAAAGCAAATAGAAGACAATAAGGGTAAGACGTTGGTTTCTGAAGGACTAGATGCCAATTATCTCGATATGATTAATTACGCTGTTTTTGCTTTGATACAAATGAGTGAGGAATAAGGTCATTTCCTAACAATCGTTAATACCGTTGTTTACAAACCAATTAATCAAGATTTTTATTTCAAATTATTAGACAAGAATCCATGAAATTCATCACACAGATATCTAGAGTTTTTGTAGGCGTATTGTTCATCTTTTCTGGGATGATTAAACTAAATGATCCTTTGGGTTTCAGCTTTAAGCTAGAAGAATATTTTTCTGCAGCTGTTTTGAACATACCCTTTCTTGAACCTTTGGCTCTAGAAATGGCTGTGTTTGTTGTGATATTGGAAGTGTTACTCGGTGTGGCATTGTTGATTGGTTATAAGCCGAAACTCACGGTTTGGTTACTGTTCTTAATGATCATATTCTTCACATTCCTAACGTTCTATTCAGCTTATTACAACAAAGTTACAGACTGCGGTTGTTTTGGTGATGCTATTCCATTAACGCCTTGGGAGAGTTTTGGGAAGGATGTAATCTTGACGATTCTCATTGTCATTCTCATGGCAGGATTGAAATACATTCAGCCAGTATTTAAAGCCAAAATAAATGGTGGATTAATCTTGGGTAGTTTACTGTTTTGTTCGTGGTTTGGTTTTCATGTACTTAACCATCTTCCCGTTAAGGATTTTAGAGCTTATGCAAAAGGGAAAAGCATTGTTGAAGGAATGATGAGTGCAGAAGAATTAGGTAAAGAACCTCCTCAATACCAAGTGGTCTATGTGCTTAAAAATGAGGCTACCGGAGAGACGATTAAAGTAAACGATAAAGACTACTTGGGTCAGGAATGGTGGAAGAAAAAAGAGTGGGTTATTGAAAGTGGTGTGACGGAAACCAAGTTGGTGAAGGAAGGTTATGAACCCCCTGTACATGACTTTAGTATTTTGACAGAAGCTGGAGATGTAACGGAAGAGATCTTGGGCTTAGAAAGAGCTATCATGGTGATCTCTTATGACCTTGAAAAGTCAAATAAAGAAGGCTTTAAGAAAATTGCTGAGTTCGGTTGGAAAGCAGATGAGGCAGGAATACCGATTATTTGTATGACCAGTACAGAGG
>JAOARK010000387.1 GCA_025210575.1 Schleiferiaceae bacterium | reverse complement strand
TTCCTGCAGTTGCATCTGCTAAAGGAAGAGAATATCGATTTAAAAGAAATATTGACCGCACTGGAAAAATATTTATCAAACCCCAACCCGGTGAAAAGCTCAATGGGGATGTAAATAATGTTGTGGACTTGAACAACGAAAATGCATCATTAGAGGTAGTTTGCGATGGTGACAGCTGGTGGGTAATTACGGAGCTCTCCCCCAATTTAAACAGGACCACTCTTACAGCAAGCACCACACTTGCTTCGGAAGAGATCATTGATGTAAACTTTGCCATGGCAAATAGCACCATCAACTTAACCCTGCCAGATGCCGCAGATTATGAAGGAAAAACCTACGCCATAAAAAGAAACGCCAATGGAGCAACTTTTGATAACTGTTTACTAAATGTTACCCCTGCGGGTGCGAATACTATAGACCAATTTACCAATAGCTCTTCTTTACAACTTACTAGAAATTTTGAAGCCGTTATTATTGAAAGCAATGGCACCAATTGGTTAGTAGTTTCTGGTTATGATGGCCAACGAAACTTCAGAACAGTTTCTGCCACTTACAGCGTAAAAGCTACCGATGACGTAATTCTAGTTGAGGGTGATGGAAGCATGGAAGTAATTCTTCCTAACCCCAGCACCGTTCCAGTAGGAAAAGAATATACCATCAAAAACAAATTCTTAGGTGTGGCTAATTCATTTGTGCTTAAATCTACTTTAGGTGTAAATGTGGATAATGTAGGCTCGCATGTAATTGGCGACAATAGTATTTTGACTTCTGTACAAGTTGTATCCGATGGAACAAGTTGGTGGATCATTAACCGTTAAGATCTTATGAAGGGTTCACTTGTCATATCATTTTTCCTGATCTCATTAAGTGCTTTTAGTCAAAAATTAACCATTGGGCCAAGTACTACGTTTCAGGTTATTGGTGGGGGCAGCTCTAGTACTAAACTGGTGTGCGAGGGAGACATTCAAGTAGATGGAATGTTAGATTTGGATGCAGATGCCATTGTTGAGCTAACGGGAGACCTAACCAGAAACAACAGCAGTTCTGATGCAATAACCGAAGGGAATAGTACCATCATCTTTAATGGAACTTCAGCTCAAGAATTTACAAGCACAACCACTTTACCCGTTTCAGAAACATTTTACCACTTGACCATTAACAACCCATCTGGGGTAACTATAAACAATACGAAAATTGACAACTTAAATGTAAGAGGAGTGTTAGATCCTCAAAGCGGAACTTTTACAACCAACAATCTTCTAACACTTTTTTCGGATAGCCCAACAGAATATTCTCGAGTAGCATATGGAAGTGGCACAGTTACGGGAAACGTTACTGCCCAGAAAAGTTTAACCAACACAGATGCTGGTTGGAGACAAATCTCCTTTCCTGTTGTAGCAACACAAGCCACCGCCAATTGGAGCGGGATTAGTATTTTGAGAAATGACCACTCGACAGCTTCCGAAATAAATGCTCAACGATGGGATGGTACTTCTAGTGGTAATGGTGATTATGGTGAAGGGTGGATTTATCTGGATCCTGCAGATGACTGGCTCATTCCTGCAAATGTTTTTATAGATGGAACATCAGCCACATTCAATGCCCAGGCAAAATTTTCTGTCCAAGGTGTACTTAACGAAGTTACCAACCAGACCTTTATTCTTGAAAACACAAGAGATCCTAAAGATTTGTCTATTCCAGATGATGACTCTAAAGGCTGGAATCACATCCCTAACTTTTGGCCATCGATGGTAGATGTAACTACCTTACTTAATGACGTAGATTTTGACCCTTCATACAAAGCCATTCATGTTTGGGATGCGGTGAATGGAAACTACCGTGCCATTTTAAAAACCGGAGTGTCTCAAAAAGTAGATTGGAATACAGATGGTGCCGACATTGTGGATGAAGGTGCAAACATCCCTCCTTTTCAATCTTACTGGGTAAAAGCTAATACCGATGGACAAAGCATTGTGTTGAAAGCTTCAGACATGAAATCGACAGTTCAAAAATCTGAAGAGGATGAACGATTCATGAAAAAAAGCCCAGATGTAGCAAGGTTGACTATGGTCACTCAGGATAGCAGTTGGCAACAAGTGGTTGTGCATTTTGATGATGAGGCTTCATCGAATTTTGACCTTGCTTATGATGGATATTATCTCCGCTCTCAAGCTGATGGTGTTCCTAATTTTTATGGGATCGAAGAAAACAAAAGAACAGCCATAGTTGCACGCAATAAGTTCATCTCAGACAGTATACCTGTACATTTTGTTCCTTTTGAAAAAGAAGAACAATTGTATATCCACATGAACACCCATCAGCTAACTGAAGACTACATTCTATATTTATTAGACAAAAAGGAAAAATCCCTTTATGAAATTGATAATGTTAGCATTCCTGTAATTTCATCTCCAAGCGACAGAGAAGATCGATTTGTTATATATTATGGGTTGACGAAAACAGCGGTGAAAAGCATCATTCCAAAAGGAGTTGGGGAATACAAGGCCTATATGAGCAACAATAGCCTGTATATCCGCTCTAATGGTCTAGAAGGAAAAGTGGAACTTTCTGTTTTTGACATCCAAGGAAGATTATTCCATGAATCGACAGAAATTTTACGTTTTGGAGAAACTCTAGAGATTCCTATTCACACAAGCTGGAAAAATGGAATTGCACACATAAATCTGAACGGAAAAATTTCAACGGTTAGAATCTACTAACAACCCCCTCATAATAAGCAAGTTATCAACAATGGTTTAGGACATTTGAACCAGCGAAGAAATTATGCAGGAATATTTTTTTTCGTTGAGCCCGCTTTTTTTGTTTTGCCCAATGCGAGTAGGCCTTTCAAGTTGTTCAAGGCATATGAAAACCTCCAAATTATTTAACGAAAAAACAATAATTTCTACATCCCTGATTTACAGTTATTAACAAACGCCAATTTCTATTATATTGGTGAGATTAATTTTTAACTGCGTATTATGGAAAAAACTACCTATTCAAAACGATGGTGGTATAGTTTGCTTATGGCATTTCTGTTTGTCGGATTTGCTGGTTACGGGCAGAATTATATTATCACAAACTCCGCATTAAATGTGGGAAACCCTGGAGGCGTTCGGACATCGAGTGACGCTACCACTTCGGGAGAAACTAAAATCTTAGATGGAACAACAGATGGCTCCGGAACAGAAAACTACTGGTCTTCTGGTCAAGCTATTCCATTCTCCTTTGATTTTGCTGGTTCACCAGTAACTCACTTTATGGTATCTAAAAATGGTTTGGTGTCATTTGATACGACTTTAGCTGGTACAAAAGTGGCCTCTAACATTAACACCAATGGGTTTATTCCAAACGCCAATTTACCTAACAACACCATTGCAATGTTCTGGGAAGACACGGCAACAACTACACTCGGATCGAATGATGATGTGTGGATGAAAACTGAAGGTACGGCTCCCAACCGTCAATTATGGATTCGATATCACTCGTTTAAGATAGGAGTCTCTTCGTTTTCCTATTTCGCTTGTGTTCTAGAAGAAACTACAAACAAGATCTACGTTGTAGATATGAGTTATGCCAGTAGTGCATCTAGCTATACAGGTACTGTGGGAATGCAAACAACTGGTTCTACTGGTTGGCAAGTAAACACTCCTCTAAATGGAACTTTGGGAACACCTAATATTAGTATGGGTTCTGGAGGTTCAAGTGTTTCAGACAATGAATACTATGAATTTCAGTGGTTTGCCGCAGGAGCATGTTTACCTCCATCAGGATTAGGAATTTCTGCAATAACTTCTTCTTCTGCCACTGCATCGTGGACTTCAGGAGGAGCATCAAATCACTTTGTTGAGTATGGCCCAACAGGCTTCACGCTAGGAAGTGGATCAACGATGTATGTAAATGCACCCACAGCCAATTTAACTGGCCTTTCTGCAAACACAACCTATGATGTTTATGTGAAAGACAGTTGTGCAACGAGCTCATCTCAATACATTGGACCATCAACATTTACAACGTTGTGCGCATCTCAATTGAGTGGTACAGTTACGATTGACCCAGGTATGCCTGCGAGTGCTACAAACTTTCAAACATGGACAGCACTAGCAGCAGAATTGAATGCTTGTGGTGTGTCTGGTGCTGTGACAGTTAACGTAAAACAAGGAACGTATACAGAGCAGGTAGAGTTTATGAATTTTATTGGAGGTAGCGCTGCCAATATGGTGACGATTCAGTCTGACCCAACAAACACAATGCCTGTTGTTCTTACACATACTCCTACATCTTCTGCCACAAACTCTAACTATACTTTAAGGTTTACAGGTGCCTCTAACATGACATTTATGGGCATCACCATTGAAACAGGTGGCACAACATACGGCCGTTTGGTATTGTTTAATGGAGACAACAATAATATTCACTTCAAGAAAGGGATATTTAACGCAATTAACACTACCTCTTCTGGTACGGGTTATGCACATTTATATTATCTGTCGCCTATGTCAATCACCAATATGAGTTTGGATAGTAATACATTCAATAATGGATCTTACATCGCTTACTTAATTGGTTCATCTG
>JAOARK010000038.1 GCA_025210575.1 Schleiferiaceae bacterium | reverse complement strand
GTAGTACACCATTCCAATAGCTGGAATTGTCAAGAATACAAGGATGTGAACACCCACAGATAAACCTACCATAAAGGCGATAAGCACCAACCAGCGGTTTGCATATTTATCAGTATCCACAGCTTCTTCCCATTTTAGGATCATCCAGAATGTTGCGGCAGTCATGAAGCTACTCAGGGCATAAACTTCACCTTCTCCAGCCGAGCGCCAGATTGAATCTGAAAATGTATAAGCTAAACCACCAACGATTCCAGAGCCCATAATAGCGATAACCTTAGCATCGGTAAGCTCACCTGATTTAAGTGCAAGTTTCTTTGCTAAGTAGGTAATAGTCCAGAATAAAAAGAGTATTGTAAAAGAACTTGAAAGCGCTGATAATGCGTTAACCATAACTGCCTGTTGAGACACATCGCCAAAAGCAAATTGCGACAAGAAGTTTCCTACCAATTGGAACAGAGGCGCTCCAGGAGGGTGACCTACCTGCAACTTAACCGAAGTGGCAATATATTCACCACAATCCCAAAAACTGGCGGTTGGCTCTAAGGTTAAAAAATATACGGTAGTAGCGATGGCAAAAACCAGCCATCCCAAGGTGTTATTCAGTTTCTTGTAGTTCTCTAGCATAACTCTAGTACCTCTAAGTTAGATTGTGGGCGAATATAAAAAAATGGGGGTAGCAGGGAACGCAAAATGCTGTTAAAGAAAGTTGTGAACTTGTTAAGGCTAAACTTGTTGAATTCAAGCGCAACTTTTCACTTTTTATTTCAAAAAAGCAACAGCCACAGGCAATTTACCTGGGTATTTAAATCTCTAAAAAATTAAAAAGAAATCTTAAAATCTAGTTTCATGAACCGCTAAGAACGGAACATTTGTGTGATAAGCCACTTTGTTTGTAAAGCTTCTTGAATGGAAAAGACCTTCCAGTAACCCATAACGTCTTACCAACAACGAAACCATATCTGCTTGTTGGGTAGTTACAAAATCGTTAATGGTATTCTCAACATTATCACTCTCTTCAATGGTCACAGAATGCTTTATCCCTTCAAAGCACTTAGCAAATTGTGCACGATACTTGTCATGATCTCCAGATTTAGGTGAAAGGACGTGCAAAATGAGCACCTCTGCCTTAAAGACCTTGGCAAAATTGGCCAATCGTTTCAATGCTCTTTCATTCTTGGTACTTTGAAAATCTGAACAATACACAATTCTTCTAATCTCTCCGAAAACTGCCGATTTTGGAATAGTGAATACTGGTACATCTACAGCATGCAAGATAGAAGCGGCATTACTTCCGATCAACACTTCTTCTAAACCACTTGCTCCTTTAGTCCCCATGACAACCATACAATCATCAAACTTTATTGATAGTTCTTTTACTATTCTAATAGGATTCCCCATTAAACTCAAAGTTTGACATTTCACCTCTTCCTTATCCGCTCTTTCTTGATATTTAACAACCCCTTTTCTAGATGTCTCACGCATAATATCAATAAGGCTCGTAGACATCACATTCTGTGAATAAGGAAGGTCATACGCATTCACAACAACTAATTCGTCATCGTAATGCTTTGCAATATTTAAAGCAAACTCAAACGCTTTATCTGCATTTTCTGAAAAATCGGTAGGGAAAATAATTCGGCTCATAATTGAATACTTCGTCTTATTGAACTCTTAAAGATACACTGCTTAAGCTAAGTGCCCTATGATAAATGTTGTTTTATTTTTTAATGACAAACCTCGGTTTGCTCTATACTCAACGCATTTGTAGATGGACTTACATATTTAATCCCCAAGCCCATGCCTCTTAAAACAAAAAGCACTCCCATACAGAAAACCAAAACTGGAATAGCTTTTTGGATCTTTGCCTTAAAATTGGGCTGAATAATATTACCCAAATATCCCATAGCAAACATCAATGGGAATGTTCCTAAACCAAAAAGAACCATGAACAAGCTAGCGTTAACTGGAGAAGACATCCCCAAAGCTCCAAGCAGGTCCATGTACACCAACCCACAAGGTAATAGTCCATTGAGTAACCCAGTAATAAAAAGAGCGCTTAACCCTCTTTTTTTCATGTATAATCCCATTGAAGATTTCAACTTGCTCACTTTCATAGTGATTGAACCGCTAAATCTGTTTAGGAATTTGATTCTAGGAAAAAGAACTAAAAACATCATAATCAACCCAACACCTATACTCAAGGGTTGTTGAATTCCACTTAAAGAAAAACCACGACCTACAAACCCAATAGCTAAGCCAAGGAGTCCATAAGTTAAGACTCTACCCATTTGGTAGACGTAATTGTTTAAAAACGCAGGAAACCAGCGTGTGCGATCATATGGCAAAGCAAATGCAATAGGCCCGCACATACCAACACAATGCATGCTGCCAATCACTCCCATTACAAATCCTGCCCACACTTCCATTTTTACTAGTACGTATAGTTTTTATCCCAATAATAGGTTTTCCCGTTAGCCTCTATCTTGGCTTTAAAGCGATAGTTACCCACTAGAAACTTATCAGATACAAAGGCCACGCTCCCCATTGATTCATTTTCTATGATATACACAACATCCATTTTAGCGTTGTTCATTCTTTTAAAGGCAATCTCACCATTCAAGTTTTCAACTTGCAGCTCATCTGGCAGTATCACCCCAACATTTCCATTCTCATATTTCTCAATGATGAGTTCAGAACTTAAACTTTGTGCATTCTTGATCCATTGCACTCTATCATCATGCTGTAATCCTTCATCATAATATTCTTGCGAAACCAAATCATCCTGCTTCACAAAATGCCCCTTGATAAAAAAGTACATGATAAAAGCAATAAAACTTGCCAATGCAATTACAATACCCCAGCCCCAATTCAACTTCATATTACTTCGATTTTTTACGTGGCCCTAAGAAATTCAAGGTTAGATTTTCTTCCACTTTATTGTTGACCAAAATGGCAATTTTTATCTCTTCGTTAGAGGAGTTCAAGGCATCTCGTTTCACATAAACGAAGAAAGCTCCTTCCTCTAATTTCTGCACTCCTACTTCTGTATCCGGAACGCCAACAAACTCTAATCTCGCTCTGTCATCTAGTACCTTCAGCTCAAAGTTTTGAGGCTCTGTGCTTTTGTTAATGATCTTATATCTGTACAAATTACTTATCTCGTTGTTTTCTTGAGATTGATAGGTCAATCCTGTTGCGCGAAGAACCGTTGCTTCAACAACCGGCCTTTCGGCTAACAAGAATCCCATTACTCCAAGCAATATGACAAGAACAACGGTATAAGCCTTTGCTCTGATTGTATACGTATGTGGCTTTTGTTCAGCAATTGAATTCTCAGAAGCGTATCGAATCAACCCTTTTGGAAGGTCCACTTTCTCCATCATCGCATCACAAGCATCTATACATGCCGTACAATTAATGCACTCTAATTGCGTACCGTTTCTAATATCTATACCCGTAGGACAAACATCCACACATTGGTTACAATCAATACAATCACCCTTCTTGGCTTCAGCGCGATTTTCCTTTTTCTTAAATCGTCCTCTATTCTCTCCGCGTTTGTAATCGTATGCGATAACTACAGAGTTACGGTCTAGCATGGCCCCCTGTAAACGACCATAAGGACAAACGATAATACATACTTGCTCTCTAAACCATGCAAAGACAAAGTAGAACACAAAAGTAAAAGCAACAATACCTACGAATTTCCCCCAATGCATCCATGGCCCTTCTGTTACTACTCGCAGCCATTCGTCACTTCCAGAGAGAATCATTACAAAATCATTAGAAATGATAAATGCGATAATCCAGAAAACCACTGCTTTAAGACCTTTCTTTCTGAGTTTCTCAGGTTCCTTC
This sequence comes from Schleiferiaceae bacterium, assembly GCA_025210575.1. Taxonomy (GTDB): domain Bacteria; phylum Bacteroidota; class Bacteroidia; order Flavobacteriales; family Schleiferiaceae; genus JAOARK01. Next base: position 4,602 of record JAOARK010000038.1, on the reverse strand, counting down.
CAAGACATTTTGTTCAAACGAATCTGCTGTCCTCTATCCCCTTCAATCCAGTATTCTATTCGTCTGAACACGTGCTCCATAAAAATTGTCTGCGGACAAAACCAACCGCAAAAAATTCGTCCAAACACTACGGTAAAAACTATGATGAAGACAACTCCAGAGAGTAAGGCAAAAACCAACAAATGGGAATCTTGAGGCCAAAAGATGTTTCCAAAGATCACAAACTGACGCTCTAAAACATTGAGCATTAAGAAAGGTTGGTCGTTGATTCTAAGCCAAGGAGCAATGAACATAAACACAAGAAGCCCCGCGGCTACGAGGCTTCTCTTGTTGGTTAAATTTCCTTTTGGCTTTTTTGGGAAAATGAAATTTCGTTTCCCCTCATCGTTTATAGTTGCAATGGAATCACGAAAAGTATCTTGACCGTCTGCCATTGTACTCATAGTACTATTTTAATTGTTTGCACTAAGCTACTACTCCGCACCTGCCTCGTCTGTGCTCTCTGTCACAGATTCTTCAGTTTCCTCAGCCGCATTTTCAGCATCTTCTGCTGGCATCTCTGCATCTGCACTTTCCTCCGTATTTAACGGATAGTATTCTCCTTGTGGATCTTTTGGTGCTGCTGGGGTTGTTCCTCTTAGGGAAAGAACAAAGCTCGCAACTTGCTGCATTTTCTGGGCGCTTAATTCGCCATCCCAACTCTGCATACCACTACCATCGCTACCTCCGTATTTTACTACTTTAAAGATCTCAGCGATAGATCCGTCTCCATTGATCCAATAATCATCTGTTAAGTTAGGACCAATAGCGTTTCCTCCACCATCATCTAAGTGACAAGCCACACATTTTTGTTTAAAAATGGTACGACCCTTTGCCAAGTTTGATTCATCTGTTAGTGCTACTACATTACTTTCATCAACTGCCGCGCCTAGAGAGGCAATATACGCCTCAACCTTAGCATTTTCCTCGGCCATCTCAATTTTAAATTCTTCATCCTGCAAAGGATAAGAACCTAAAACGTGATAAGCAATAAAGTACCCAATACCCCAAACTATGGTAATGTAGAATCCATACTTCCACCAAGGTGGTAGATTATTATCCAATTCTTTAATGCCATCGTAATCGTGATCTAAAAGAATATCTTCTTCGTTTTCTACAGGAACCGCATCGGTTAGCGCATGAAGAATTGTATTCTCTGGCGCTTGCTCAACAGCTACTTCATCCGCAGCCTCAGCCTTGTCTTTAGCGGTCATCCATTTAATGGTATTCAAAGCTTTATTTAAAGCCCAAAGCGCCATGATTAACATTACAATGGCCAGTGTAAATGCCCAAACCATCGGACTATTTATGGCTTCGTTTAGGGCATCTCCTGCAGCAAAGCCTGTTGTGCTGAAGAGAATTGCAGCGATAACTAATTTAAATTTTGGGAAGCTCTTCATAACAATTCCGTTTTATCTTCTTCTAGAGGAAGGTTACTTACTTTGTCTATATACTTTTTGTCTTTTTTGAACACATACCAAGCTACGAATACAAAAAAGGAGAAGAATATGAGGAAAGAGATGATCGGATAGATCTCAATTCCTACCATGTCTTCGGCTGTATTTTTAATGAACTTAAACATGTCTTTTACTTTTCAGCGATTTCAGCAGATTTCTTTACATCCGTACCCAAACGTTGCAGATAAGCAATCAAGGCTACGATCTCTTCATTCTGATTCACATCAATATCTTCACTCTTGTTCAAATCATCTGCAATGATCTTCGCTTGAGCATTCAATTCTTGCTCCCAATTTTCGATGTACTCATTTGAGTAAGGAACACCTAGAGTCTGCATAGCTTCAAGCTTCGCTTTAGTAAGACTCACATCTAATGTGGCGTCATTGCCCTCTAAGCTAAATAACCATGGATATCGCGGCATAATAGAACCTTGCGAAACTGCATCTGGATTCCACATGTGGTTATAGTGCCAAGCGTTGTTCTGCTTTCCACCTTCTCTTGCTAAATCTGGCCCTGTACGCTTAGATCCCCATAAGAATGAACGGTCATAAACAAACTCACCAGGTAAAGAATACATCTGATCTTGACGGTCATAACGCATTACTTCACTTCTAAATGGCCTGATTAATTGAGAGTGACATGCATTACAACCCTCGCGTATGTACAAGTCTCTCCCTTCCAGCTCTAAAGCTGTGTAAGGTCTTACCGATTTAATTTCTGGAATGTTAGACTTAATGGCAATAGTTGGAATGATCTCCACAATACCACCAATCAGAATAGCTACTGTTGCTAAGATTGTCATCTGAACAGGCTTTCTTTCAATCCATCTGTGCCAGTGCTCTCCTTTATGCTCTTTGTATTCTCCTTGTAGAGCAGGAGCTTCAGCTTCTTCATCTGCCACTAGTTTACCTGTAGATACTGTTTTAATAACATTTACCACAAGCAAGATCATACCTACCAGATACAGAATACCACCAAAGGCTCGAAGCATAAAGAAGTATTTTAATTGTACTACCGTTTCTAGGAAGCCATACGCTAATGTTCCATCAGGGTTGAATTCTTTCCACATTAATGATTGTGTAAACCCAGAGATATACATTGGCAATGCCCAGAATAAAATACCTAATGTTCCAATCCAGAAGTGCATGTTTGCCAACTTCTCAGAATACAAGCTTGTTTTGTAAATCTTTGGTAACATATAATAGATCATACCAAAGATCAAGAAGCCATTCCACCCTAGGGTTCCAACATGAACGTGAGCCGGAATCCAATCCGTAAAGTGAGCGATAGAGTTCATTGTTTTTGTTGAAAGCAACGGACCTTCAAAAGTGGCCATACCATAAGCGGTAACAGCAATAACAAAAAACTTTAATACTGCGCTGTCTCGAACTCTATCCCAAGCACCTCTTAATGTTAACAATCCGTTGATCATACCACCCCAAGACGGAGCGATCAACATAATGGAAAACACAACACCTAAACTTTGCGCCCAATCTGGCAATGCAGAATACAACAAGTGGTGTGGTCCTGCCCATATGTAAATAAAGATTAATGCCCAAAAGTGAATAATAGAAAGGCGGTAAGAATATACTGGACGGTTTACCGCTTTAGGGATGAAATAATACATAATCCCCAAGAATGGAGTAGTCAAGAAGAATGCAACGGCATTGTGACCATACCACCATTGCACTAAAGCATCTTGCACACCAGCGTAAACTGAATAACTTTTCCAAAGAGAAACAGGTAATTCTAGGTTATTGAAAATATGTAAAACCGCAACGGTTATAAATGTGGCGATATAAAACCAAATGGCTACATAAAGGTGACGTTCTCTTCTTTTCAAGATCGTCCAAATCATGTTTATACCAAATATCACCCAAACCAAAGCGATTAAAATGTCTATTGGCCATTCGTGTTCTGCATATTCTTTTGAAGTAGAAATCCCCATAAATAGGGTTAATGCTGCAGAAACAATAACAAGCTGCCATCCCCAAAAATGAAGCTTACTTAATAGGTCTGACGCCATTCTTGTTTTTAAAAGGCGCTGCATGGAGTAATAAATTCCAGCAAACAATGCATTTCCTGCAAATGCAAATATGGCGGCACTGGTATGAATTGCTCTAATTCTACCGAATGTAAGCCAGGAGATCCCTCCATTCAATTCGGGCATTACGAGCTGCAATGCAATAGTAATACCCACTAAAAAGGCCACTACACCCCAAAAGATGGTGGCCACCGTAAAATTCTTTACGGTTTTGTTGTCATAATAGAATTTCTCTAGTTCCATAATCAGACTTAGTTATCGCTTTTATTTTGTTTAGGCTTTTCATCGTCAAAGAGCATTCTGACGGAAGGAGTATAATCGTCATCGTATTGGCCGTTTTTCACAGACCAGATAAAAGCTCCAAGAAAGCCCAGAGCCACTACCAAACTAACGACAATCATCACATAAATAATCCCCATAAAGAATACTGTTAAAGCATCTACAAATCTATTTTTAGACCTTCCGTGCTTGCATGATATTCCTCAACATTTAACATGACATTCATCATGTATTCAGTTTCCGGTGGGTCGCTAATCGCATTGCTATGCTATAAAACATGATTTTGCATAGCCATTTCCGAAAATAACAAATTGGGCGGATTTATGTGATGGCCATCACATAATTTATTCCTGATGTTTTCTATTGGCAAGAACGTTATCTGTTTGCCAATGCACTTTTTTCACAAATGCATGCTTCCTTTCAGGACAATCCTTTAAACTACATATACTGCAGGAATGTTCTTCACATGGATCTGCATGAATAAAAAATTCGGCATTGCCACCAATATGCTTTTTTAATAATAATTCAAACTTATCTACTTGCTCATGAGCTTTACTTAAAGAGTAATACCAAGGCAATGTTAGGTGGCAATCAATGTGAATATCTCTTCCAAATTTGATGACTCTTAGATTATGTACATCAATCCAGTCTTCTTGACGCTCTTTATTTAAATCATCAACTATAGACTCAACCAAGTCCATGTCAATTTCATCCATTATGCCAGAAATACTCTTTCTAAAGATCTTATTTCCCGTGTACAGCACGAAAGCTCCAAACGCTATT
>JAOARK010000386.1 GCA_025210575.1 Schleiferiaceae bacterium | reverse complement strand
CTTCTATAGAGCCCAGAGTTTCACCATCTACGGTATACCCGAATGCCGCATTGAGTTTTTGAATATCTACCTTATCTGCACCTCGGCCAATTTCTTCATCAGGAGTGAATAAGATGCGTATATCGCCATGCTTTACCTCAGGATGAGTCAATAGGTAATTTGCCATATCCATAATCTCAGCGACACCAGCTTTGTTATCTGCTCCAAGCAATGTATCCCCACTAGCAGTTACAATGTCATTTCCAATTTGAGCCTTTAGATCTGGATGTGCTTCTGGGTCAATTTCTATACCTCCAATAGGAAGCTTAATGATAGACCCATCGTAATTCTCATGAATGATAGGTTTAACATCTTTGCCAGAGCTTTCTGGAGAAGTATCCATGTGTGAACAAAAACAGATGGTAGGCACTTTTTTATCTGTGTTGCTTGGTATCGTAGCATAGATGTATCCCCACTCATCTAGTTCGGCATCATTAATTCCTAAGTCTTTCAATTCTTGCAAGAGAACTCTTGCTAAGTCTTTTTGTTTTTCGGTACTCGGGCAAGTTGGTGATGATGGGTCTGATTGGGTATCAATCTTTGCATATCTCAAAAACCTGTCGGTAACGGTATAGTTATAACTCATTGTAGTAATTATTAGAGCAACGAAAATAAGAAGCTATATAAATGTATGGTTGAATTAAAAATGAAATTCTAAAGGCTTTAAAATGAGATATATCACTGTTGTCAGAAGAGAATTTTGTACTTTTTGGGTATTGAAAAGAGCAATTCTTTTTAGCAACCATCTTTAATTAAAATTTGTTGACTTATGAAAGTGTATGATGATAAGCATATTAAAAATGTGGCTTTTGTTGGCGCCCATAAATCCGGCAAAACAACTTTGGCAGAAACCATGTTGTTTGAAGCCGGACTCATTAACAGAAGAGGTGAAGTAGAAAATCAAAACACCGTTGCTGATTTTCATGAAATAGAACACCAACGCGAAACTTCGGTTTTTGCAACTCCATTACACACCGAATGGCGCAATTATAAAATCAACATAATAGACACTCCTGGGCTTGATGATTTCATTGGTGAGATTGCCTCCACCATGCGTGTGGCAGACACTGCGGTTATGGTGGTAAATGCCCAACATGGGGTAGAAGTAGGTACTGAGATTACCTGGAATTACATAGACCGTTTTGGAAAGCCGACTTTATTTGTGATCAATCAAATTGATCACCCAAAAGCAAATTTTGACGACAGCTTTAATTCAATTGTTAGTCATTTTGGAAAGAATGCCATACTTGTACAATATCCTGTAGTTAAAGATGGAGCGCAGTGCATCGTAGATGTTTTGAAAATGAAGATGTACAAGTTTGGAGAAGAAGGAGGGAAGCCAGAAAAACTAGAAATTCCTGATGACGAAAAGGACAGAGCAGATGAGCTGCATAACGAGCTCGTAGAAAAGGCAGCTGAAAATGATGAAGCCTTAATGGAGTTGTTTTTTGAAAAAGGAACTTTGAACGAAGATGAAATGCGTGCAGGAATTAAGGCTGGAATGATGCACCATGAGTTGTTTCCAGTATTCTGCGTTTCAGCCTTAAAAGACATGGGTAGTGGTCGTCTAATGGGATTTATTGACAACGTTTGCCCTGCTGCATCAGAGATGAGCAAAGAACAAAGTGTAGAAGGGGATGAAGTAGTTTGTTCGCCTTCAGAGGCACCTGCGTTGTTTGTTTTTAAAACATTACACGAGGCCAATCTAGGACAGATCACTTTCTTTAAGGTAAAGAGCGGAGAAGTGAAAATTGGCGATCGATTCACCAATTCTAGAAATGGAGAAGAAGAAGCCATTAACCAGTTGTTTATTATGGATGGTGCAAAACGAAATGCAGTTGAAAAATTGACATCTGGCGATATCGGAGCTACGCTAAAACTAAAACACACAGAAACAAACGATACGCTGCATAGCGCTAAAAAGAAGATAACGATTCAGCCTATAGAATATCCTGACCCAAGAATCCACAAGGCCGTGGAAGCCTCGAATAAAAAGGATGAGGAAAAAATGGCTGAAGTAATCAAGAAGCTCCATAGTCAGGATCCAACCATAGAGATTAAATACAGCCCAGAATTAAAGCAACTCATTCTTTCTTGCCAAGGAGATTTGCATTTAGCAACCATTGACTGGACTTTGAAGAATATTTATGGAATGGAAGTAGATTTCAGCAAACCAAGAATTGCTTATCGTGAGACCATTCAACGTTCAGCTACTTCAAGTTATCGTCATAAAAAGCAATCAGGGGGTTCAGGTCAATATGGTGAAGTTCACTTAAAGATTGAACCTTATCATGAAGGTATGCCAGAGCCACAGGGCTTTAACATTCGTGGAAAAGAAGAAATTGACTTAGAATGGGGAGGAAAGCTTATTTATTACAACTGTATTGTTGGAGGAGTTATTGATACTCGATTCATTCCATCTATATTAAAAGGCATTAAAGAAGTAATGGAAGAAGGGCCTGTTACAGGATCTTACGCTCGCGACATCAGAGTGATGGTTTACGATGGTAAAATGCACAGCGTTGATTCTAACGACATCAGTTTTAAAATTGCTGGAGGGCATGCTTTTAAAGATGCATTCTTAAACGCAAGTCCTAAGTTGATGGAGCCTGTTCAAGATTTGGAAGTCAAGGTTCCTGAAGAATTAATGGGTGAGGTGATGACCGATTTACAGTCCAGAAGATCTATGATTTTAGGAATGGAAGCCACCGGAGCTTATCAACGCATAAAGGCAAGAACTCCGCTTGCAGAATTGTATGGATACTCAACAGCCCTACGATCCTTAACCCAAGGGCGAGCATCCTTTAAAAGCCGTTTTGCAGAATATTCGCCTGTTCCGCAAAACGTGCAAGACGCTTTGGTCAAAAAACAAAAAGCTGAGCAGAATTAAATTGCAATTTCATAATACAAAGCCACTCAACTCGAGTGGCTTTTTTCGTTGAATAAAAGGATACAATAAACTTGAAGTGAATTGAGTTAAGTTTGTGAAGATATTATGAGAATGACTAGAACAATATTCGCGGCCTTTTTCACACTTGTTTTTATTGGTGCTCATGCACAGTTATTGAAAAGACAGACTAAGGTTTTTAATGCTATTGAAGGTGAAGAATTATTTGAACTTGTTGATAGCACACAGGTTAGTCTAGGGAATGTACAGGACAGTTG
>JAOARK010000037.1 GCA_025210575.1 Schleiferiaceae bacterium | reverse complement strand
TCTTCTGCCACAGGTATGCAGGCTATTCCCATTACTGGAGTAGCTATGGGTATTGCGTTGAAGGAGATTCACAAACTGGGAGAAGATTACGGTGATGAAAAACCTGTGGTGGTTTGCTCAATTGGCGATGCGGCTATGACCGAAGGTGAAATTGCTGAAGCTTTGCAAATGGCAGCCTTAAAACAACTGCCTATCATTTATTTGGTGCAGGACAACGGTTGGGATATTTCGGCCAATGAGGAGGAGACACGTGCGATGAATGCCGCAGAGTATGGTTTAGGTTTTAAGAAAATTGAAACGCGTAGCATTGACGGCACAGTGTTCAGCGAAAGCTATAACTCCATGCAAGAGGTGATTGAGATTGTACGTAAAGAAAGACGTCCTTTCTTGGTACATGCCAAAGTACCTTTGTTGAACCACCATACTTCTGGAGTTCGCATGGAGTTCTATCGTCATGACCAAGATGAATTGGCTGAAGCGAGAAGTCGTGATCCTTACCCAAAGATGATTAAGGAATTGATGATGGCCGGTGTTTCTGAAGTGGAGATCAATGAAATTGAAGCCGCATCAAAAGCTATTATAGAAGCCGATTATCAGGAGGCTTTAAAAGCCGAAGATCCAACGGTGGAGGATTTAGAGACTTTCTATTTTGCTCCAACTCTAGTAACCGAAGAAAAAGGAGTGCGTGAACCCAAAGGCCGAGAAAAAACGGTAATGGTAGACTCTGCACTATTCGCGATAAAAGAATTAATGCACAAACATCCAGAAGCATTGTTGTACGGTCAGGATGTAGGTGCAAGAATTGGTGGCGTATTTAGAGAAGCAGCCACTTTAGCCCAAACTTTTGGTGATGACCGCGTTTTCAATACCCCTATACAAGAGGCCTTTATTGTGGGCTCTACCGTAGGGATGAGTAACGTAGGTCTAAAGCCGATTGTTGAGGTTCAATTTGCCGATTACATCTGGCCAGGGCTGAACCAGTTATTTACGGAAGTATCAAGAAGCTATTATTTAAGTAATGGGAAATGGCCCGTGAGCATGATCTTGCGTGTGCCAATTGGAGCTTACGGATCGGGAGGTCCTTTCCATTCAAGTTCAGTAGAGTCTGTAGTAGCCAATATTCGCGGTATTAAGATTGCCTACCCAAGTACAGGTGCCGACCTTAAAGGATTGATGAAATCTGCGTATTACGATCCGAACCCCGTGGTGATGTTTGAGCACAAAGGCTTGTACTGGAGTAAGATCAAAGGAACAGAAAAGGCGAAGACCATTGAGCCAGACGAAGACTATATCATCCCCTTTGGTAAAGGACGTATCGCGCTAGAGGCGGATGCGGAAAATGTAGCCAATGGAAAATCGGTATTGATCGTGACTTATGGTATGGGAGTGTATTGGGGCATGAATGCCGCAAAGAAATTGAAAGGTCAAATCGAAGTGTTGGATTTACGAACACTGCTTCCATGGGATAAAGAGTTGGTTTATGAAAGAGCCAAAGCACATGGTAAAATTTTAGTGCTGACAGAAGAACCTGATGGACCAACTTTTGGTCGCGCCATTGCAGGAAAAATTCAAGAAGAGTGTTTTGAGCATTTAGATGGCCCTGTGAAATACATGGGTTCTATTGATACTCCAGCAATTCCTTTGAATAGTACGTTGGAGCAAACCATGATTCCAAATGCTGAAAAAGTAGCCAAAGAAGTAGAAGAAATATTGAAGTGGTAAATACTTCTTGCTAATATTAAATCAAGCCCGCAATTTTGCGGGCTTTTTTAATAAGTAAGTAATTTCAAGATTTTTGATAGAACCAATGCAAATGCGATACGTTATAGTTTTCCTTTCTTTCTCAATACTTCTTGGTTGTCAACCAACAGCAAATCCTCAGCCCAAAGAGCAGGAACCTGATTTTGTAAATGAAGTAGGCGTGCTCCAATTGAACAACGGCCAAAAATGGAAGGTGAATCCGGAAACAAAAAAGGATATACTGGAGTTCAAGGCCATGATCAAAAGATACAGTGAAGAGCATGATCCTGAGAATATTCACTTTTATGGAAATGTTGCCTACTCTTCCTTTCGGGCTATTAAAACGATTTTCAAGGACTGCACTATGACAGGTCCAGGTCATGATGAGTTACATGATTTTTTGTACCCTATTATGCGGTATAGAAATAAGCTAGAGTCTGAAGATCCTGAAGAAGCCGAAAAAGCGTTCCAAAAAATTCAGGAACAACTCGAGTTGTTTGACACTTATTTTGAATAAAGTTAACCTTGTGTTAAGCGCATAATAAAACCGTCATAGTTTTGTTTCTTTACGGTTCTGAAAGAAATAATCACAATGATCAAAAATATTGGAGTACTGGCCGTCTTACTTATGCTTATAGCATGTGATGAAGGTGACCATCGCGTTCGTTCGTTTCCAAAGACGGTAAACCTAAATGAAGTAAAACGAACTGCTTTTCTTCCTACGCTAGAAAGTAGAGTAGAAGGGGATAAAAATGGCATATACGCTGCTTCTTTACTCATGGCCTGGGATGAACTTGAAGGTATGGTTGATGATTCTATCTACGATGTAGAAAGCATCGACTTAAAGAGAATGATCAACGCCACTTCGCATATCAATGTATTGGAAGAGAAGGATTACCACTCTGAACTGTTGGT
>JAOARK010000385.1 GCA_025210575.1 Schleiferiaceae bacterium | reverse complement strand
TTGTAATTGTGCTTCAAAATTTCCGAAGTTGGTGTAGAACGTAACCTGTGTTTGCGAATAGGTCAGAAGGGAAGAACATAATGTAAGGGCGAGTAAGATTCTTTTCATTTGAGAGGTGTTTTTATTAGATAGGGCAAGTAAATAAAAACTGATAAACATTAGTCAATTTTCGGACATAACCTTGATACGATCGATAAAGAGAAATCGATTGCCTCTAGGCATACCTTATTCGAAGTACCCAATTTTGTGACTATTAAGAAATAAGAGAATGAACATTAGAATGAGCTATGAATGACCAGTTGAGGTTACAAGGTATAAACAAGCTCACCCCTTTTTTAATTTGAATCAAAAAGATTTAAGATACCATTGCAGATTTAGATCGGCAGATATACGTATCTCAATTCCAGTGATAAAGGGTTTGAAATGTGGTATAAGTGGTACTTTGATTAATCATGCAAAGGTGAAAAGCAATTTCAACACCATCGAGATTCCCACTAAAATTGGGTGTAATTCATAATTTTTGAAGCATCTTTACCCTAGGTTTGTCGCAATTTAGGAGATTCGATTTTTGGGGGTAAAACAAGAAATGTTAAATGGTTTTATAAGCCTAGATGAATACTGGAGCAAGAATAAACTTTCTGTTAGTCAGTGGATTCAGGTGAAGCTTGTAGTAGCGATTATCTTATTGCTCAAGCTGGTGTATCGACCAATTTACAGATTAAAAAATGGGAAGTACAGCCCTTTGCAAGGATTAGATGCGGATACCAACCTTGAAATACAAAGCCGAGGTTCTAAAAGGCAAGAAAAGGATGGCGAAGAGTACCTTTCAGAATCTGAGGTAAGAGATTTTGAAAAGAAAGGGATACTACCAAAATTTAGGGTTCTTTCTACGGAAGAAGCACATGAACTGGCTAGATATAGTTACGAGCTTCATGACCGTGAATTTGACGGCCAGGTGGTTTTAGGTAAAGATGTGGTTGACGCTTTGAAAGAAAGTGGTCAAGACAACATTAACTATATGGGGATGTTTCAGTCTTTGCATTACCAAAAGCTTTGGGATGTTTTGACTCGACCTCAAATTACGCAGCGTCTAAAGAGCCTTTTAGGCGATGATCTTCTTTGCTGGAGGTCTCAGTTTTTTGAAAAGAACCCTAAAGACGCAGGTACATTTTGGCATCAGGCCGGAACGTTTAGAGTGTCTTCTGAAAAACCTAAGCTTGAACCAACAGAACCAATGGGCGAGGGGATCGTTCAACTTACTTGCTGGATAGCGCTTAAAGATGCGACAATTGAAAATGGTTGCCTTCGATTACTTGAAGGAACTCATACTGATGGTCGACTAGAGAAAATAGCGTATAACATTATAGACAATACTTTGCCCTTTCTAATGGAGCAAAGCTCGAAGAACATCGAACTTCTTTTTAAGACAATGAAATTTACAAGCGGTTCTTTTTTAAAGGCTCAGCTGATTTATGACATCGCGATGGAGTTGATTCCAGATCTTTTTAAAGATGCAAAAGTGACTGATTTAGAGCTGAAAGCAGGCGAGGCGATTATCTTCAGCTCATTAAATGTACATGGATCTTACCCAAATGTAACGGATGACACGCGCTTGGCATTTGCAGGGCGTTTTACTTCGAATAATGTAAAAGTTTACAACGGATTTACATACGATTGGTTCCAAACACCAAAAGGACCGATGAAGTTTGATTTAGATAAGATTGCATGCATGCAAGTTGCAGGTGAGGATAAATTCGGTTTCAATACCATCAGGTCTAAAGCTACTGATTCATGAAAAAACTTATAGAATCGGTAGTGGTAATACTATTGGCTGTTGTTTTACCTCTGGCAGGAAGGTTGGAGTGGGTATTAACCTGGCCAGCAATAGCAGTTGCTGTTATTGGCATGGTTATGATTTACACACAGCCCCCAGTACCTAATTTAGATGAAATTGAAGAGCATGATGCAGATGATAAAAAAACGGCCCTATTGCTGTTATCAAGTTCAATTATCGGCTACCAACTAGCGTTAATTGATGCTGCTTATATTTCAGATAAACTTCCTTCAGCTCAAGATGTGAGTTCTTGGTTAGGCCTAGGGATTATGATATTTAGTATGATATATAGATGGCAGGTTATTAAATATCTTGGAAGACATTTTACCGCACAGGTCACCATTTTAAAAGACCATAAATTAATTACAACTGGACCGTACAAATCTCTAAGACACCCTAGCTACACTGCAGCGTTCTTAACCTTTACAGGAATATCTGTATTATTTGGAAGTATGTTGTCTTTTATTTATTTGCTCGTTGTTATTCTCCCAATTCAAGCGTACAGAATAAGACTTGAAGAAAAAGCACTGCTTGATACTTTTGGTGAGGAATACAGGGTATATCAATCAAAGACAAAGAAGATGTTTCCCTATTTATGGTAGTGTTTATTGCGCACTTAGATAATTATCAATTAAATAAAAGAAAATGAAAAGAGGAATAGTTGGTATTCTATTTACACTAATGACAATGTCATTAGTAGCACAAGAAAAATATATAGAGAAACGTGAGGAGATGATTAAACTGTCTGAACAAGTAGTGGAGGACTTTATGAAAAATGATGCTCCCTCCGGTTTTGATAAGCTATTGCCCTATTGGCCTCTTCCTGAAAATGAAATTCTTTCCCTAGAAGAAAAAACGGTCAAATACCTGAATATCATTAAAGATCGTTTTGGTGATCCTTATGGCTTTGTGAAAGTGAAAACAGAGAAAATCGGTGATTTTGCTATTCGCGATACGTATATGGTTCAGTATGATTTCAATGCTATCCGCGTCATTTTTACATACTACAAAAATCCAAAAGGATGGATTGTAAACGCCTTTAAATGGGACGACACATTTAAAGAAGAGTTTGTGATAGTTGAAGAATAAAGGCCTTACTGCAATCTAAAGTTAATAGGAACGGTATAGGTCATTCTTACCGGCTCCTGATGCAACGTGGCGGGTGTCATTTTAGGAAGTTTAGTCACTACGCGTAAACCTTCAATATTCAACGCATCGTATTTTCCACGCTCAATTTTTAAGTTATCTATAGAGCCATCTTTTTCAATGACAAAGGATACATAGATCTTATCGGTCCATCCTTTTTCCACTGCTGCTACCGGATAACTAAAGTTTTTGGCAATACTCTGCATAATGGACATGTTAAAGCATCGGAATTGGGCTTCGTCCGTTTTTTCATTTTCGCAACCTTCAGCCAAAGGTCTTTGCTCTACAGAGCTAATGTTCATCAATTCATCTTTGTCCGCTTCGGCCGTAGCTTCAGGTTGGTCTTCTGCAATTACAAATTCAACAGGATTATCCGGGTCATCCGTTTTTTTGATCTCCCGAATAGAGTACTTACTCCAATCTAAATTCTGTGCTGCGAGTTCGTAGTACTTTTTTGTTCGCCATGAATAGGGTGAATAATCTGAAAGAAAATTGGCCACTGCTAGATTATAATACTGAGTAGAGTCTAGGTTTAACGAATCTGTATTCATAGCATTCCAGTGAAACGCAGCGGTGAGATAGTCTTTTTGAGAAAAGAATTGTTGCCCTATTTCAAGTCGTTTTTCGTCCGTTGATTTGGTGTAAGCGACAAAAGTATATGTGCCCTTTATACCAGTTGGTTTCTTACCCTTTTTGGCTCCATGGTTGAAAGTCGTTATGTCAAATTCTTGAATAAGATGCTTTAAGAGATTCCCACTTTTAGTTGCACGGATGGGTTTAAGG
>JAOARK010000384.1 GCA_025210575.1 Schleiferiaceae bacterium | reverse complement strand
GTCTTGCCATCAAATGACATCAAAAAATTTCCGTTCATCATCCAAATTTGATCTTGGCTATCTTTTATCATATGTCTCATGCTCAAACCCCATTCACTATCCCATGAATACAGGTTTCCATTTTTTATTTGATGCAGTCCCATTCTATTATTTTGAACAGAAAAAATAGACATCCAAACGCTTCCATCAGATGTAACTACCACTTCTTGAGCACGCCAGTCAATTAACCCATGTTTATGATTATATTGAACAATTGAGGTGCTATCCATCCGGAAAACTCCAGTATTGTCTGATGTAATCCAGTAACTTCCATCTGGAGCCTGAGCTATGCTATTTATTCTGGCAGCAAGACCTTGACCTTGAGAATAATTGAAGTATCTATCTTCTTCAATTCTTGTGAGACCTACCTGACTCATTTGTTTTGATGTCCAAATATTACCTTCGAGATCTTCAAAAATGAATTGACAAATTAAATTCTTATACCATAAGAGTTGATGTCCATCATATTTCAACAACCCTCCTTCTACACTAATCCAAATAACACCTTTACTGTCTATTAAGAACCTATCTAAAAGGATATCTGGCATCCCTTCATTCACCGTGTACGAATAGAAGTACTCACCATCATAACGTGTCAAAGCATTTGTAGAGACAATCCAAATATTGCCAAGTGGGTCTTGTTGAATGCCTCCTATGCCATCTGGCAAGCCTTGATCTGCCCATAAATATTGAAAATTGTGGGTTCCATTTTCTGAAAAAACTGGCGGCAACGCCCTTGTCTTTTGAGGTAGCCCGAGAATAAAGGTGTCAATCTCTGCCATTGTTTCTACAGGTGGAAGCATTTCAGACCTCCAAGTGGTATCTCCTGTAATTCCAATAACTGAATCTACTTTATGCAAGTCATATTTTGAGCGATCAAAGGATTTTCGTGAAATCTCAATAGGTTGAACGGGTCCAGAGTGTACCGCTTGAACCTGACGAACCACTGCCGGTTTTACAGCTTTTCGAACAGAGCTCCCCTTCTCTACTGCTAGAATTCTTTGCTTGAGTTGATCTTTGAATAAACTGAATTTAGGGTCTTCCTTTGCCAATTGCAATCCTTGTTGATAAAAGCCTGTGGCTTGCTCCTTTTCCCTTAACCATCGCCACATGCCATCTCCTGCCTGAATAGCACTTTGCATGGCTTTTTCGTTATCTCCAATTTTTATCTGATACTCAATTACGGAAGAATAGTGTGCAAATAACTTGTCTTGATCGGCCTTTGCTTCTTCTTCAGAAACCGCGAATGCCAATGCGTCTATTGGTCCTACAAAGGGGATTACGGGCATGTGTTCTTGAGAAGTGCGTAAAACATATGCTACTAGCGATTCAATTAACGCTGACTTTTCTTCTCCCTCTTTCATGCCGATTAAAAAATATGTTGCACTCGCAACAAAAGCAGAGTCATCTTCATTCAATAACTGTAACCACTTGCTTTCGGCTTCAGTCATGTTTCTTATGAAGAATTGATTAACTATACCTTCTGAAAGAAGTGCATAATTCCTAAACTCCGATTCGGGCTCTGCTCCTAATTGAACCATCTCCATCAAAATGCCGTATTGTTCATTGTCATTGGTTAATAAGAGGGATAGCTCTAACCAAGATTGTATTCTGTCTTTTGGATCTGCTTCTGGATTGCTCCAAACACTCCTCAATTCGGCTGGATCGCCTTGCGCATGAAGCGTGGAATTTGAGATAAAAAGTAGAAGAAATGCAAATAACAGATTGCGTCTTAGGAATGAAGTGGTGAAGCTCTGCGGCATATCGATTAGGGTTGATGTCAAAAAATGCAAACCCTTTTGTAGTGCTCTAGCAGATCACATGTCCGTTATTGGTTTGCTCTTTAATTTGACAGGTTAGCTCGATAAATTTAGCATTATTTCGTTAAACAGCTGAATGTCAGACGAAAACAACACCAAACCAGAGCAATGCATCTAAAATGCGAGGGTAAAAAAGAAAAAATGAAGTTGATCGAAAAATTGGGGTTCAATGAAAAGGTGACTCTAAAACATGTAGAGGCATTTTTAAACCATAACTACAATGAAGTAGAGCGCATAATGAACTAAAAAACACATAAGTTTAGCGAATGAAAAACAAAGCTCTATTACTACTCCTTTCCGCTGGATTGATTTTCGGCTGTACCAATCCCGAAACAGTAAAAGAACCCATTGAGCCTGAACCCAAAAAAGATACACTTTATCTGGGTCTGATTCCTCCAACCTCGAAGTCGGTGCTTTTTGCACCCGGCATTGTTTCAACAAACAGTTTAGAGATCAATGCTGCCTTCTCTCCTACTCTAGATGAATTCTATTTTACCAGACAGAAAAAAGGGGAAACACCTCAAATTGTAGGTATTCAGTTCAGAAATGGGGTTTGGGAAGAATATTTAGAAATGCCCTATTCAGGGGAACCTTTTCTTTCTGCCGATGGACAGAAGATGTATTTGGCAAATGTGTATAGAGAGCAAACCGATTCAGGGTGGAGTGAGGAAAAAAGCATGGGTGAAATGTTTGCACCCTATGAGATCATGCGTCTTACCGCATCTACAAATAACACTTTCTTTTTTGACGAACGCGATACCATCGGAACCATTTGGTATTCTGAGCTGAAAGAGGGTATTCGCCAACCTCCAATCGCACTTGCCAAACATATTAATACGGGAACCTATACCGCCCACCCTTTTATTGCTCCAGATGAAAGCTATTTAATTTGGGACAGCAACCGCGAAGGTGGTTTTGGCGATTCAGATTTATACATCAGCTTTAAACAAGAAGATGGGTCATGGGGAGAAGCCATAAACATGGGCGCAGAAATTAACTCAGACATGGAAGATGCTTTTGGTAGCGTTACTCCAGATGGAAAGTATTTTCTGTTTCACCGCGTAAAAATGGGTGAAACCTTTGAAGATTGTGACGCAAACATCTACTGGATAGATGCTCAAATCATTGAAGAATTGCGATTGAATCAGTAGAGCTTCATATAATTATAAAAACATCATAAATGATAGCAAAGACCCCAGAACCACCTTATTATGCTGTAATATTCAGCTCAGTAAATACAGAGAATGCAGAGGATTATTCTGCAATGGCCGATCGCATGGTTGAATTGGCGAGCAATCAAGAAGGGTTTCTAGGTATAGAGAGTGCCCGAAACGAACTGGGAATAACTGTCTCTTATTGGAAAGATTTGGAATCCATTAAACATTGGAAGGAAAATGCCGAACATTCTGTTGCGCAAGCCAGAGGGCGTAAAGACTGGTATCAATCCTATAAAACCAGAATTGCCAAGGTAGAACGCGATTATGCATTCGATAAAATCTAGTTTTTTGTCGTAGCAGAAAGATGAACAAAACGTAATAGTTTTAGGCATACTAGCCATATAATTGCCTCACAAACAGAATCCAAAATCTCCATGCAAGACAAACTCATTCACTACTTTTCTAAAAACACCCCGCTTACCCCTGAAGAGGAAAAAGTACTCGTAGACAGCATGACCATTAAACAGTATAAAAAAGGAGAACTGGTGGTTGAGGAAGGTCAACGAAGTTTAGAGTCCTTTTTTGTATTGCAAGGCTTGGTGCGTCAATTTAAATGGGTAGATGGCGAAGATAAAACGACTAATTTTTTCACCGAGGAACAATGGATCATTTCTTCACATGACACAACGGGGAATGCTATTGCCGAAGACAATCTCATTTGTATGGAAGACACCGCGCTGGTAACTGGAGATGAGGAAAAAGCCGTTCAATTGTTTCAAAAATTTCCACGATTTGAATCTATTTCACGACAAATTGTAGAAGCTTCTTTTCGCGAACAGCAAACGCTTATGGCTTCTTACATCACCGACAAACCTGAACAGCGCTACCTCAACCTTATGAAGAATAGACCAGATGTATTGCAACGGGTGCCACAATATGACATTGCTACCTTCATTGGGGTTAAACCGGAATCGCTGAGCAGGATTCGTAAAAAGCTTCACAATAAAAGCTAGGCGAATGCAGTCTCCTTTTCTTTGAGCCATTTCCAGGCATAACCCACAATAAAGATGGAAGTCGCAATTTCTATGGTCGCAAAGAATGTGTAATACTGCGTGGCCGTGCCCACAAAAAAGGTAGCGACCATCGCCAAGGTTTTTAATACCCCCGCAATAATATTAGCCCAGGCATTCGCTTTATATGATAGTACTTTTGAAAGTAAAACCATGGCTATGGGAATCTCCATCAATAGTGCAGCATAGAACAAAAACGACTCTGTCATTTCCAGACCATCTACGCTTCCGGTGAGGTATTGCTTTAAAAGATTAGCATCCATTAGACCCATTAAGTCGCAATACAAATAGTTGAGTGTTAGAAATATCCAGAGCGTTGAGAGTAAGTCTTTTTTATTTTTCATAGCGCTTGTGTTTTTTCTTCTTTAATGGTTTCCAGTGAATGGCATCGATGGTAATAAAAGTGGTAGTGGCTATCTCTATGGTGCTAAAAGCAACATAGTGGGAAGAGGGTTTTCCCATAAACAAGGTTCCAGCCTGTACTAATGACATGATGGTTCCAGAAGCAATTTGCAACCACCGAAGTGCGCGATCGTTCTTAATAACGTGAGGCAGAAAAACATTGGCCAATGGAATTTGCATGAACAACGCTGCACCCGTTAAAAACTGGGGTGTAATTTCGGTTCCGTCAACAACACCCGTTTCATACTGGGCGTGCATCTGAGCGTCCATTAACCCTACGATATCTGCATAGAGATAGTTGAGTGAGGCAAAAGCCCATAAACTTGAATACAGATTACGCTTGTTTTGAAAGTAGGGAGTCTTAGGCTCCAATGAGAACCCCAAATCTCCAGATTCTTGGCCTTGATTTAAATCCTGCCAAAGACTGGACTTTGGTTGGGTTGCCATTCCAATGGCATTTCTCGCCGCCTGTATGTCTAAAGAATAGGAAGTAAATTCTTCAAATGATTTTGAGCTACTGTAAGCTCCAGCTCGTGAAATCCCCAACGATGCCGTTAACTGACTCTGCCCTATGGCAGACAAGTGAATCACAAACGTTAGGACGAGTACTAC
>JAOARK010000383.1 GCA_025210575.1 Schleiferiaceae bacterium | reverse complement strand
GTTGCAGCTTGGCCATCATGATGTTCAATTTCCACTAATGCTCCAATAATAGGTTGCTGATTATCAGCATCAATTACATAGCCTGTAACATTCTGGGTTATTGTTGATTGTGAATAAATGAACTGTGTCACGAGAAAAGAAAGACATAGTAAGAATGGTTTTGACAATTTCATGTTTTTGTTTTTTGGTATTTGATAGCATGACACTTCTCAAAGAATTTCCCCCTATTCTCAACTCAAGAATTTTTTTTGAGTATCTATTCTTACATATTTTTTGATTATTTGCAGCTATGAATGAAACCACTGCCGTTGAAGAAATTTCGTTGCGAAAAGAAATCGCTAACGGCAGTGAATCTGCCTTTGAAAAGCTCTTTCGACTTTATTATTCGTCACTCACAGGATACGCATTTAACATCTTAAAAGATCGAGATCTGGCAGAAGGTACAGCACAAGAGGTGTTTGTTAAGTTCTGGGAAAAGCGATCTGAGATTTCAATAGAACAATCGTTAAAGGCTTATTTATTCAGAGCTGTCTTCAATAAATGCATGAATTTGAAGAAACACGATGAAGTCAAAAAGAGCTACCAAACCGAGAAACTTGCAACAGCTGATCAATACTCTGATTCAAGCCTTACACAATGGGAACTGCAAGAGAAAATAGAATTGGCCATTCAACAGCTTCCCGAACAATGCCAAAAAATATTTAGGCTATGCAAGATTGATGGCATGAAATACAAAGAGATTGCGGATGAGTTGGGCATCAGTATAAAAACTGTTGAAAACCAAATGGGTAAAGCATTAAAGATTTTGCGAAAGAGTTTAGCAGGATTGTTGGCATTTATTCTTTACATATTGATTTTTTATGATAACTAAATAGGGGGAAATCGTTTTTGAACGGTCTTAGCGATAGAATTGACAGAAGAGAATAAACATATTGATTTTGATGCGCTCCTTGCCAAAGAAGCAACAGGAGGTCTTTCTGTAGAAGAAAAAAGACTACTTGCTGATTGGATCAATGAAAGTAAGGAGAACAAGACATATGCAGAAGAAATGCGCAATGTTTGGTCTTTAATTCCCTCTGATGATACTTATCTACCTACACAACAAGATACAGACGAAGCCTGGAATGCCGTTCATTCAAGAATTACAAGGTCAAGAAAAGTATTTAAGCTGCCTCGCCCAGTTATTTGGGCCGCTTCGTTCGCATTAATTCTAAGTATTGGTTGGTGGTACTTTGATTCTAGACCTACAACTCTATTGATGGCTGAATCACAAGAGGAAACAATACATTTAGTGTTATCAGATGGTTCAAAAGTTGAGCTTCTACCCTATTCGCAGCTTTCATACCCTGAATCATTCGATGGTACGCGTGATGTGACTTTACAAGGAACAGCTAGATTCAGAGTTGAAAGCAATAAAGACAAACCATTTAAAGTCTATTCTGAAAAAGCGGTGGTAGAAGTTGTTGGTACCGTATTTAAAGTAGATAGCAAAGTTGATTCCGTTTATGTTGAAGTTGATGAAGGAAAAGTGAAGCTATATGCGAATACAACTGAAGCTAAGAAGAAAGAAGTTCTGATACAGAAAGGAGAATCAGCGTTCATACTTAAAGAAAAAGAACCGCAGGCGATTCCTATTGAAATAAACTCATCTATAGATTCAAAAAGCTTTTTGTTTGAATCTACATCAATGGCTGAGGTTTTAGAGTCGCTGCAGAATGAATACCATGTTAATTTTGAAGTTAAGAATGTAGAATTTTTAACTTGTACATATTCAGCTAAATTCACAGAAGCTTCGTTAAACGAGGTATTAGAGACCATTGAACTCGTTTTTGGCGTTACGATCAAAACAGATGAAGACCAAATCTACATTGAAGGTAAAGGCTGCTAGCATTGCTTTAACTATTTCCTTTTTTCTATTACTGCCTAGTCCGTTAAAAGCAGATGTTTTAAGAAGAACCATTAGTGTGGAGCTTGTCAATGTAGAATTAAGCGAGGCATTAAAACAAGTGAGCTATGCTGGAGGATTTGACTACAGTTATAACGCACAGCTATTAAATGAAGCACAAAAAGTATCTATAAAGGCTATTAATAAAACGGTAAACGAAGTCTTAAAAGAGATTCTTAAGAATACAAATCTCACATTTAAAGAAAACAGAGGGACCATTCTTTTTTACCAAAAAAAGAAAAAAGAAAAAGTGCTGAAAGTTAGCAACTTACTTAACGGAAGAGTAACTGATACTTTAGGGTTACCCATAGAAGGTGTTTTGATCTACGAAGAAGAACTAGGATTGCAAACTTTGACAAATGACTCTGGTTTTTATTTATTAAATGTAAACAGTCCCAAAATAAATTTGAGCCTTGTATTCAGTAGGGCCAATTACGACTCGAAAGAGGTTACTCTAAAACTCAAACAAGATCAAATTTTAAATGTGAGTTTGGTCAGCAAACCCTTTGAGAAATCCTCTACAATTTCAATCAGTGCTAAGGAAACTTTAGACAGTTCTTTAGCGAAAACCAAACCTCCTACCCTTTTTATCCCTGAAAAGGTGGCTGCAGAAGAGTCAATTGAGGATACACTCAAAACAAAATTTGCAGCAGGAGGGTTATTCCCCCCAGCCGACAGTAAAGGTTTGGACGCAGGAAAAGAGATCAACCACTTTTCATTTTACGTACTAACCGATTACGGAGCAGGTGCTGAAGGGTTTTCGTTTTCTGGATTAGCAACCGTTTACCGTTTTCATTTATCAGGAATTGGAATAGCAGGGCTAGGACATTGGTTGGGCGGCAATATGAACGGAATTCAGTTCGCTGGACTTTTAAATAACAATGGGTTATATACCAATGGAATTCAAATTAGCGGGCTAGTGAACCTGACCGGTATTCATATGGCTGGGCTTCAGGTCTCAGGTATTACCAACATTAATCGGAATAAGCTACACGGCTTACAGATTACAGGAAAAGGAAACTACACTCAGAAAAGTACAAATGGAATACAATTGGCCGGCTTATTTAATTGGTCTGGGGTTAATAGAGGAATTCAATTAACAGCTATTTATAATGGCTCACGAAAGTCTCAAGGACTTCAGATTGGATTAATCAATAGTTCAAAGAGAATTGATGGACTTCAAATCGGGTTGATCAACATAGCTGATTCAGCAAAATTTGGCGGTCAATTTGGTCTCTTGAATATTGTAAAGCATAATGGCTATAGACAAATGGAAATATCTTATGATGATTTAGCATTTGTAAATTTCTCTTATCGCTCTGGCGCTAAACATTTATATAGTTATTTACAAGCTGGAGCAGCTGTAAAACCAGAAGAACCTTTATACAGATTAGGGTATGGAATTGGTACCGATCTTAAAATTGTGGGTCCTCTGGCATTTAATTTAGAGGTTGAAGCATTTCATATTAC
>JAOARK010000382.1 GCA_025210575.1 Schleiferiaceae bacterium | reverse complement strand
GGTCCAATTGTTCCGCAGAAATAATCATCATTCCAGGTTATATCTATTGTATCTCCATAAGTACAGTTAGTGCTCTGATCAGTTACATTAAGATAAACTTTACAATCACTCATGGGTTGAAATAAATACTTCTGGTCTATTTTGTTACCCAAGGGTTTTATCTGCCCAGAATTGATTGTTCCCCAACTGTAACTAAAAGGGCCAACCCCTCCTGTTACCGAAGATTTCAACTTCTTCCATTGGGTTAACCCGAAATAAAATGAATAGGGGTCTGACACTGCATTACCCCACGTGTTGGTATTCATCCCTTGAGGAATTACATTCACCACAAATGGACTGGGGCATAATGTCCCACCCACCACAGGGCATGCGGAAGGAGCTGTAAACAATGTGTTTTCTGCGATATTACAGCTTGGTATTGCTGTAAAATGTGCGGTAACATTCACCGGAAGACCATCTGCCACCAAATTTGAAAGTGTGACCGTTTGAGGAGAACTTGTAATTGCAAAGTTTTGCCCATTAACATTTAGCATTCCAATGCTCGGTTCGTCAGAATAGGTAACAATAACATCTTGGGAATACATGTTGCTTGAACATGGTGTTTGAACTCCTGAAGAAAGGTTAGAAATGCTGCACAGACAAGTCACATACAAACCATAATTTCCTTGATCTGAAGACAATCTCCCAGACACAAATACCCAATATTGCTGCCCTGAAATTGATGAAAAAGTAACCGAAGACTGAAGCGTACAAAAATCATCATTCGAACCAACGCACGATAGAGTATTGCAGGTCGTCCCTGTCATCACCTCAATTTTTGTATCGAAGTTGGTTAGTCCACAATTCGCTACAGTCAATGGAGTGCCAGTACCTATTATTTTATACCAATTCCCTAATCCTGGGCCAGAGCAAGGGTTGGAACTTGATGAAGAGTATAAATTGCTTCCATACACCGTATCACCGCATGAAATAGCGATTGCATTTATACACTCATCGTTAGGTGGTGGGCAACCAACAGGCGCTACATAGGCATTATTAACCACTTTATTACAAGAGGAGAATGCCGAAAAATGCGCAGACAGCTGAACCTGACCCGCACCGATGGGCATATTTGAAAGTGTTATAGTTTGAGGACTTGTTTTTATGGGAAAAGACTGGCCATTGACCACTAGATTACCAAATGGGGGTGGATTGGAAAAAGTCACTGCAATTTCTTTGGAGTATAACCCACCACTGCAGCCTGTTTGCGTTCCTGGAGCCAAAACGGATATATCACAAGGTTGACGAACATAAACAGTATCATATTTTGTGTCCTGACACCCTGTTATCGTATCCGTAACGGTGAGACTAATCACATAATCTCCATATGCAGTGTAATTATGTATGGGATTCTGTAATGTTGAAATACTGCCGTCTCCAAAATCCCAATGCCAAGTATCTGGGTTTATTGATTGATCTGTAAAAAAGACCGTATGAGGAATAGCTTGCCCGTAACTTGGATTTAATTGAAACTGCGAAGTGACATTTGAAGCAGTACATGTTATTCCGCATAATATTTTTATCCATGTACTAGGGTAACCAGAAGGAGAAATATCGAATGGAGCCGAATCGTGGCTGAACCATTTGTTTGGGTCATTTATAAATGCACCAACATCTTGAGGAGTACCTACAAGGTTACTATAGTATTTTGCATTGTCTTCTTCTGTGCCATTAGCAGGAAAAAGAGAAACACAATTCACTCCATTGGTTAACCCAGGAGGAATAACAGATTCTCCTGTTGAATTAACACAAGAAGAAATATTCCACTTGGTTATTGGATCCAGACATGAACCCCCTCCATCATCTGCATGAATTGCCGCTATAAAAGTTGTAGAAGCTGGAGCCGACCTGGCAGCTGAGGCCTGATAAGCAATAATTTGATCTCCAGAAGCTAAACTGAAATTGCTGTTTCCTGAAGGTGTGGGCTGAAATACTATTGTAGCACCCGTGATTCCATTAATCGTAAGTGCAGCCCCACTGGTTGGTTCCTTGATTTCTATTATTGTTCCGCACGGGATCCCGGTTGAAGGAGCGGTAAAAAGCCAATGACTTTCGGTATTAGACAACCACGCTGTTGAACTCACCAATCCCTGATCGGTGAAGTAAATTTTTTCATTAGGCGGAATTACTGCCAGCGTAATAAAAGAGAACCCATCAGGGTTATCAGAATTAAATCCAACAAATGCAATATCTCCTGGAGAAAGTGTAGCTTGAACATTTAGGCATATAGAAAGCCACACTAAGAGAATAGTCTTTTTCATAGATATAGGTTTATGGTTATTAATGTATTGGTGCTTTGTGAAGCAAAAAACACCACTTGTCTATCTGTTAACAAGTGGTGTTTGTCTTTTTGGATTTATTCCACATTCATCCACATCTCTTCAACTATATTTTCGGTACATGCTTCCCATTCCTGAATGAGTTGCATCCAACTTCCTTCTCCATATTCTTCTTCATAGGCTTTTTTAAATCCAGGATCATCGTCCATTGCAGCCCAATTTTTCATATTCCAAACTATTGCAACATCACGTCCATCTCCAGCATTAAAGGTATTACCCCAAACACCCATGGGCTGATTTAATTTTTCTTGAACGGCTCTTACTTTTTCCATCACCCCTTTAAAGCGATAGAACTCTCCTCT
>JAOARK010000381.1 GCA_025210575.1 Schleiferiaceae bacterium | reverse complement strand
GGATTAACTGATTTGAACGGCTTAGGAGAAATCCACAAAAAAATGGAATGGCAACTTGGGGAACAACGTGCTTATGTTGACGCCATTTATTATTGCCCACATCATCCGCATGGAGGTTTTGAAGGTGAAGTTCCTGAATATAAAATTGAATGTGAATGCCGTAAACCTAAACCAGGTATGTTATTGCAAGCCGCAGAACGTTTCAATATTGACCTGAGCCAAAGTTTTATGATTGGCGATTCTGAGCGCGATGCAGGGGCTGGGCGCGCAGCTGGAGTTACTACTATTGGTGTTATGACCGGCCATGGTGTAAAGAAAGCCAAGACTCTTCCACACTATTTTACTGAAAACCTCCCACAGGCTGTTGATCTTATTCTAGGTTACGAGGCGTCAGCAGAGGCTAAAAAAGTTATGGATCATGTTGATCTAGAAAAAGATAGAACGGTCATTGCCATTGGAGGGAATAGCCGCTCGGGTAAAAGCACATTAGCAACCTCTCTGGAAAAGGAGCTTGAAAAAATGAATGCTACTGTGCTTCGTATCAATTTAGATGACTGGATATTACCTAAAGAGCAGCGTGAAGAGGAAGTTGATGTTTATCACAATTTCCAATTACCCAAAATTGAAGCCGATGTTGAAGCGATACTCTCAGGAATACAAGTGAGCTTGCAAGCCTATTTACCACATTCAGATCGCATTCCTTTTGAACAAAAATATGTTTACGATCATCAAAAAGTGATCATCTTAGAAGGTATTGTAGCGTTAAGTTCTGAAAAGATCAGAGCCATATCCGATTTAAAAGTGTTTAAAAATATTGACTCGGATTTACAAAAAAGTAGATTGCTAGCTTACTATGACTGGAAAGGATACAGCGAAGAAGCATTTGAAGCGCTGTATACAAAACGTCAAAAAGACGAGTACGAAAAAATTGAGAAAGACCGTATTTTCGCTGACCTTATACTATAATTGCCTGCATGATAATTACCCGCACACCATTTAGAATAAGTTTTGTTGGAGGAGGCTCTGATTTGGCCGCTTTTTATGAAAAAAGTGCAGGAGCTGTATTGAGCACCACCATCAACAAATACATGTACATTTCTTCGCATAAGTTTTTCGAAGCAGATAAGATTCGTACCAAATATTCTAAAACGGAAACAGTGGGTTCTGTGGCCGAAATAGAGCATCCTATTTTGAGAACCATTATGCAGCAATTTGATATTAAAGGAGGGCTGGAAATCAGCTCTATTGCTGATGTACCTGGAGGTACGGGTATGGGGAGCAGTTCTTCTTTTACCGTAGGTACCTTACATAATCTCAGTGCCGCAACACAAACCTATGCCAATAAAGAGCAATTGGCCAGCATGGCATGTGATGTAGAAATCAACAAATTAGGCGAACCCATTGGGAAACAAGATCAATATGCAGCAGCCTACGGTGGATTGAATATCTATGAGTTTTTACCGAACGGAGCTGTAAATGTTCGCCCAGTTAATATGGCTAGCGAAGCATACCAAGAGCTTCAGGATAATTTGGTAATGTTCTACATTGGTAATCAGCGAAGTGCCTCTAAAATATTAGCCGAGCAAACAAAAAACACCAGCAGTGAAGATAAATTCACGGCCTTGCAAAGCATGGTGAATCTGGTATATGATCTTGAAAAGACATTGATTAAAGGCGAGTTAGATGATTTCGGTAGAATCATGCACGAAAACTGGATCTTAAAGCAAAAACTCGCGAGTGGCATCACTAACCCGTTAATTAATGAAGTATATGATGCAGCTTTAGCCAATGGCGCTTTGGGTGGAAAACTACTCGGTGCTGGTGGCGGTGGCTTCATGCTTTTTTATTGCCCAAAAAACAAACAAGAAAAATTAACCCAAGCTTTAAGTCAAGTACGTCTTTTTGACTTTGATTTTGAGCAAGGTGGTTCACAAGTAATATTTCATTCTAATGAGTAAAACCGACTGGTACATAGACTTGGTGAAACAAGCCCTCGATGACTTAAACCGAGAGGAGATTGATAATCTGATTGAAGCCTTTTATACGACATACCAAAATGGAGGAAACATCTACACTTTTGGAAATGGCGGTAGCGGAGCATCAGCAAGTCATGCAGCAGGAGATTTCTTGAAAGGTGCAAGTTATGGTCTAGATCAGCGCTTTAAGATGATCTGCCTAAATGATAATCTCCCAAGTATGATGGCCATTGCTAACGATATAGGTTGGGATGACATCTTTGTAGAACCGCTAAAGAATTTTCTTTCAGAAAAAGATTTGGTAATCGGTATCAGCGGAAGCGGAAACTCTAAAAATGTGGTGAAAGCAATAGATTACGCAAATGCGAAGGGAGCCACAACGGTAGCGCTTACAGGATTTAAAGGTGGAAAGATCAACGAAATGGCTAATGTGCCCGTACATGTACCTGTAATGGATATGGAAGTAACTGAAGACATCCACATGGTCATCTTTAACATCGTTAAAAAGGAAATGATGTCACGACTGATGGGTGATAATCCTAGTATGCGTGGGACATACGATGAAAGGGTGAAGTAAACACCAAACAATCTAGC
>JAOARK010000004.1 GCA_025210575.1 Schleiferiaceae bacterium | reverse complement strand
GAATTATGTTCTGGATGCATATACCAAGCAGTATACAACATTTAATAGTGAAGATTTGTATAACCCAGAATATGAGAATTCAATTCCGGGAATTTTTGCAGAGTATTCTTGGGAGCCCAGTGAGAAGTTTTCAACCATTTTAGGGTTAAGAGCTGATTATAGAGATGGAACCGCAGTGTTTACTTCTCCGAGGTTTAATATTCGATATGCTCCAAATAAGAACAACACTTTTAGAATTGGAGTGGGTAGAGGCTACCGATTTGCGAATGTGCCGGAAGAAAACTTGAGCATTTTTGCATCATCGCGTAAGCCTGAAGGAAACATTGAAGATTTTTGGTCTAGGGTAGACAACAGTCAAGAAGATAGCTGGAATCTTGGGTTGAGTTACGTAAGCGAATTCAAACTCAATTACCGTAAAGGCTTTTTTACCATAGACTATTTCTATACTCACTTTACCCAAAAGACCATTAAAGATCTAGATGGTGGACCTCAGAGCATTGAGATCTATACCGTGCAAAATGGAAGCTATTCATCTACCGTTTCAGCGCAAGTGGATTATGAATTAGCCAGAAGATTTGACATTCGCTTAGCATATAAATATCAAGCCGTTCAAACAAAATACAACAGTATAGGTTGGGCAAGAGATCCTTTTGTGCCAAGCAACAGAACCATGATTAATCTGGCTTATGAAACACGCAGTAAATGGAAGTTTGATGCCACTTGGAATTGGTTTGATAGTAAACGAATTCCCAGCACAGCTAGTAACCCAATGGAGTTTCAGTTTGCAACGACCTCGCCTAACTTGAATATGGTTAGCGCACAAATCACTAAGAACTTTAAAAAGTTTGATGTGTATGTGGGAGGAGAAAATTTACTGAACGTTAGACAACATGAAGCTATCATAGATCCTCAAAATCCATACGGGGAATATTTTGATGCCCAATTAATATGGGGTCCGATCTTTGGTCGAAATATTTACATAGGAGCGAACTTTAAGCTCTAGACTCACTCAAGAAAAGTACTTTTGTTTTCAAACATTAATTTATGAAAGCAAGAGTACTTTTATTTCTTCTTGTTGTTTGTGTTTCCTATAACGGAAGGGCTCAATCTCAGGACTCGCTGCCAGTTCCAGAAAACTACAAGAATGTCATTCGTTGGAACTTAACACCAACTTTGGTATTAGGAACAGGTTCCTGGGCTTTCGGATATGAGAGAGTTGTAAAATCACATCAGTCCTTTTCAACCAATTTGGGTTTTATTCAATTGCCTCAGGTTTTTAAATCCGTACTAGACTCATTACAAATTACTCGTCATAACAGAAGAAGAGGATTCAGTTTTGCAGCAGATTATAGATTTTACAACAAGAAGCGCAATAAATGGAATGCTCCAGATGGGTTGTACTGGGGACCATATTTTACTTCCTATTATTTCGATACCCAGACCGACATTCAGATTTTTGCAAATTCTAATTCCTATGGAAAGATAATTGCCGACAGTCAAATTTTATTTCTCATGGCTGGAGTTGAGCTTGGGTATCAATTCACATTTGGAAAGAACAGGCGCTGGACTTGCGACCTTATTTTGGTTGGCCCCTCAATTCGATACGACAATATTAAGTTGAAATTGGGAGCCGATGTACAAGGAGATATTGACCTGAATGAAGATTATTTAGAAGGAATATATGACGCATTAACTACTTTACTTCCTGGTTTCGGAGATCTTTTGGAAACCGGAGAAATCAGCACTTCAGGTATTACCTCAGGTTTTGGCGTGGGGTACCGTTATGTAGTTCAAATCGGATTCAGATTTTAATTTATGGCAAACGATGTTAATGTCCTTTCAGTAGAAGGGCTATCCAAAAGCTTTGGGGCAAGAGTACTTTTTAGCGATTTGACTTTTGGTTTAAGTCAGGGTGAAAAAGTAGCACTGATAGCTAAGAATGGGACAGGGAAAACTTCACTTCTGAACATCTTAGCGGGATTAGAATCTCCAGATAAAGGATTGGTGACTACACGCAAAGGAACACGCGTTGGATTCTTGCAACAGGAACCTTCTTTTGATAAAGATAGTACCGTATTAAACACTTTATTCTTGAATGAGAACCCTATTAATACGGCAATTAAAAATTATGAATCTGCACTTTTGCATCCCGAAGATGGTGAAAGAATGGAGAAGGCCTTGAATGAAATGGAGCGCCTGAATGCCTGGGATGCAGAGAGTAATTTTAAGCAGATATTGTCTAAACTTCATCTGAGTGATTTTGACAAGCTAGTGCGCCACCTCAGTGGGGGTCAGTTAAAGCGATTGGCATTGGCCCAAATGCTTATTGAAAACCCTGAATTTTTAATTCTAGACGAGCCCACCAACCACTTAGATGTTGAAATGATTGAATGGCTCGAGGTGTATTTAAAACAATCGAATAGCGCATTGCTTATGGTTACCCACGATCGCTATTTTCTTGAATCGGTTTGTGGAACAATACTGGAATTAGAAGATCAAACCATCTATCGCTACAGCGGAAATTACTCCTATTATCTAGAAAAGAAGGATGAACGCATTCAAAATCAAAAAGCGCAAATAGCAAAGGCTAAGAACCTATTTGTAAAAGAATTGGCTTGGATGCGCAGCACACCTCAGGCCAGAACTGGCAAAGCAAAATATCGCATAGATGCCTTTAAAGATCTGAAGCAAAAAGCTAAACAAAAGATCAATGAAGACAGCGTGCAGCTGGACATGAAAATGGAACGCTTAGGAAGTAAGATCGTAGAAATGCACAAGGTGAAGAAAGCCTATGATGATTTTACCATCTTAAAGGGCTTCGACTATACATTTAAGCGATTTGATCGAGTTGGAATTGTAGGAAAGAATGGAGTAGGGAAGTCTACGTTTATCAAAATGATTACCGGCCGTGAAGAGGTAGATGGTGGTAAGATCATCATTGGTGACACCATCAAATTTGGTTACTTCGGCCAACAAGGCATTGATCTAAAAGAAGATAAAAGGGTAATAGAGGTCGTTAAAGAGTTTGGAGAATACATCCCGCTCAATAAAGGGAGAAAGCTTACAGCTTCGCAGTTATTAGAACGATTCCTGTTCGAGGGAGATGCCCAATATACTTACGTTTCTAAATTAAGCGGTGGAGAGAAAAGACGATTGTATTTGCTCACCGTTCTCATTCAGAATCCGAATTTTTTAATTCTTGACGAACCCACTAACGACCTGGATTTACTCACTCTGAATGTACTGGAAGAGTTTCTTCTTGAATACCCAGGTTGCTTGCTTATTGTGAGTCACGATCGCTTTTTATTAGATAAACTCACAGATCATCTTTTTGTGTTTCAGGGAAATGGAGAGGTGAAAGATTTTCCGGGCACCTATTTAGAATATAAGATCTATCAAGCGGATAAAGAAAAAACGGAGAAACTCAGAAACCAGAGCGCACCTGTTAAAAAGGAAAAGGTCAAAAAGGAAAAAACGCGAAGAAGCTATAAAGAAGAAATTGAGTTTAACCAATTAGGCGAGGATCTTGAAAACCTCGAAAAGCGAAAACAAGAGATTACACTTCTGTTTGAAACCGTTACGACCGATGCCGAGGAACTGCAAAAATTAACGGTTGAAATGAATAGTCTTATGGAAGCACTAGATGAAAAAGAAATGCGCTGGCTCGAGTTAAGTGAGCTTGATGAGAACTAGCATTTTTTATATTAGATCAACTACATAATCAAAACTTTTATCATGAAAAAATCTACGCATACATTGCTCAAGTGGGCAGGTATATTACTGGTTTCATTTCAGTGCTCAGTGGTGTTTGGTCAATCTAAACAAGAAGATACCTCAAGCGTTTACTCTTCGCTGAATCCATTAGATAAGCAGACGCGATTGAAGAACATTGATATCATCA
Organism: Schleiferiaceae bacterium; assembly: GCA_025210575.1. Lineage (GTDB taxonomy): Bacteria > Bacteroidota > Bacteroidia > Flavobacteriales > Schleiferiaceae > JAOARK01. Next base: position 9,198 of record JAOARK010000004.1, on the reverse strand, counting down.
TGAATCAATTCTTCAACCTTCGCAATGATTTTGAGAATGGTGTCTACACGGGTTCTAAGTTTAAGTTTGAGCAATTTAGGCTAGAGATCAAAGGCTATGTTCATGAAAAGGTATACTTCCGATTTAGACATCGATATACAAGCGATTTTAAACCAGCTAGTGTAGATAAGATCATTAAAGGTGTGGACTTTGCCTATTTGAGGTTTGATTTGACTAAAAGAACTCAATTGACCATTGGGAAGACCTTTGCAGATTGGGGAGGGATAGAGTTCGACTTAAATCCGGTTTTGATTTATGAATACTCCGACATAATAGAACAAGCCGATAACTTTCTTACCGGAGTAGGCTTATATCATCAGGTTACTCCAAACCACGGTTTGTCTTTTCAGGTTTTGAATTCGCGTACCGGAACTTTTGTAGAATTATATGATTCTATACCAACCATGACTGCTGCTAAAACGCCAATGGCGGGTGTTGTTAATTGGAGAGGGAGACTGTTCAACGGAAAAGTGAATACCCTTTGGTCTTACAGTTACTTTTTGGAGGCCCAAAGAATTAGTAACGGTCAGAATATTGGTAAACATTACATCGCACTTGGTAACAAGTTTACCAGCAAAAAATTCGATGTTTCATATGACTTTAAATGGAGTAATGAAGACTTAGATAGAACAGGGATTATTAGCAACACCATACCAGATAACCTCTACAATTATGCAGTTGAAAACTGTCTCTATTACAGTCACTGGACAAGGTTGGAATATCGATTTACAGAAGGTTGGCAACTTTGTTTTGATGGGTTTATAGATTTTGCGGATTGGTTAAATGACCTCGATCCAATGAAGACAGAAAACCGAATTCGCACTTCCTATGGTTTTATTCCAACAATAGAATACTTCCCATGGGAAGATTTGAATTTCAAATTCTTCTTTGGATATGTTGGAAGAGTTTATGATTACTCAGATTACGCCACTTCTCGTTTTGGAGCACAAGACGGAAACACAGGAAGAATAATACTTGGCTTCATGTCACCATTGCAAGTGTTGTAATTAGAAATCAAAGAAGGCGCCAAAACTGATTCTTTGAGCGGTTCTGGCTTTATCAGCAGAAGTACTGGGTATTTCAGTTCCGTTATCTATTGTCCCTTTGTAGATATTGTGCTTGTTCCCAAGGTTGTATTCAACACCAATAGTTAAACCTGGAGTGGGGTCGTACATAATGTTAAAGAGCACATATTGATGTTCAAAAGCTGCGGTGCCATCAGTATTGGTAATGTTTTCTGGACTGAAATTAAACTCCTGTATCGTAGGACTTCTAAAACTAGAAAACCCAAGAACTACATTGGCGTGCCATCGTTGGCTAAAGAAGTGCTCATATGCTACCCATGAGCCGAGTGCTGGAACACTTTCTACCTTGCCGGGATAAGTAGAAACGGCATCATAGTTCAATCCGCCAAAAGAAACGAGATAACCAGCAATACCTACTCCGCCAGTTACTTGAAATTGGAATGAATTCCTGAAACGTTGACTCGTCTTAACGTATCCTGAAAATGAGAAGCCGTAACCAAGAGTACGTTTGGTATCCATCCCATTTTTATAATTCATATACCTCAAAATACCAGAAAGTCTAAGGTGACCATACTTTGTGGTTTTTCTTACCGCACCTATCATATCGGGAATATTTTGAAATGCAGCTGCCAGAGTGGAGTCAATATTGCTATCAAATGTGATTTCAGCTCGAGGTTGCTCAACACCTACTGAATATTTCCAATCTTTAGGAGTTGACCAGAAGAATTTAATTTGAGGTTCTCTTCTCCAAACTCCAGATGGTGGCCCATCCCAATCCATTACATTGGGCCAAATGTCTTTGTCGCCAAAAAACGTCCAGTCTTGACCAATATGCATGAACTTGTAGTTAAACCAGGCATGACGAAGACGAACTTGGTTGTTTCCCGCCCATGCATCTAGCTCTAGATAGCCAATAAAAGTACCAGTCTTGGTTTGTCTACTGCTCCATAATCTGATTTGAGATTGATGAAGATCCATGGAAAAACGGTCGTCATTATTTGTTCCCCACACATCTATTTTCCCAACATTGAATGTTTCATTTTCCTGTAAACCTCCAGAGATATCGTAAATACCATTGAGTTTTGCCTTTATCAATAAAAACCCCTGCCATGCAGGTTTCCCTTCCACCATTTGTTCAGATTCCCAGTTTAAAATGGGGGTCTTTGCATAAGTAACAAGGTCTGCCGTGTCCATGGTTTTTCCACCTGTAGATTGGCTGTGCACTGCAATTGAAGCAATCAAAAGTGAAATGGTGAATATGAGTTTTTTCATATAACTAGAAGATTTGGACCAGTAAGATACCAAATACAATAGAGACTACAGTTGTCACTAAACCAGGGAGCATAAAACTATGGTTGAGCACATATTTTCCAATTTTGGTTGTACCTGTTCTATCCATGTTTATCGCGGCTAATAAGGTAGGGTAACCCGGGATAACAAAATCTCCGCTTACCGCAGGAAAGAAGGCAATAAGCATAGGGTAGGGAATACCAAGCATTACACCTAAAGGCATTAATGCCTTTGTTGTTGCAGCTTGACTGAATAGTAGTGCGGCAAGAATAAATAGAGCTATGGCAAACGTCCAAGGCTGCTCTGTTACAATTCCTCCTAAGCCAGATTCAATAACATCTCTATTCGCATCCATAAAAGTTGCGCTCATCCAAACCACTCCAAAAACAGCTATAGTGGCAGTTGCTGCAGAGTTAAACAAGCTGGCCTTAGCCACTTTTGCTGCAGACGTTTTTGTCAATAATATGATGAGTCCTGTAATACCTAGCATGGTCATTTCTATCATGGCGGCCATTCTGATCTTGCCATTAGCACCAACCACAAAATTGGGTTCAAAGCCTTCAGTTTCTGCAAAGTTTGGAAGTACCGAACTCACCGAACCAAATAGTACAACGGCAATTATCCCGATTGTAAAAAGGATCACAGATGTCTTTGCCTCTTTACTATATTGTTTTTCTTCATTTTCATTTGAAACATCTAAAGATTGAGCAAACTCCGGGTCTTTTAATCTTTCTAGGAATTCAGGGTCATCATTTAGCTCTTTTCCTCGTTTCATCACAAAGAGAATTCCTGCAATAACCCCAATAAGGGTAGCTGGAATTGAAACCTTTAGAATATCCCCTAAACCCAAGGCACCATCGTTTACAATAGTGAGCATAGTTGCCGTTGCGGCAGAAACGGGACTGGCTACAATGGCAAAATGAGCTGCTATTACTGCCATGCTTAAAGAACGTTCTGGACGAATTCTTTTTTTTGTTGCCACTTCGCTAATCACAGGCAATAACGAATAAATGATGTGAGCCGTTCCCGCGAACATGGTAAAAATGTAAACGACTAGAGGTCCCAATAATGTAATTTGATTGGGTTTGCTGCGCAATAATTTAGCAGCAACACTCACAAGGTAATCCATGCCACCAGCGGCTTGCATTGCTGCAGCTGTGGTTACCACACTTAAAATGATGAGCATTACTTCAAGGGGAGGATCGGCAGGTTTTAAACCAAACCCGAGTGTAAAGATGAGCATGCCTAGCATTCCGGTCACCCCCAAACCAATTCCGCCCATGCGTGCACCCAAGTAAATAGCAACCGCAACAACGGCAAATTCAAGCCACATCATAAATCAATAGGTAAAGAAGAACTTTTGTATTTCTGTCCAGTTTTGAGTTTTTGTCAATGATAACATGAGAAGAACTCTAGCTTTCTGAGCATTCAAGTCATCGGCAACCACAAATTCTAGTTCCGCGTCATTTACTTCTGCATCGAGTGTGGTTCTTCCACTGCCTGTTCGAGAAGTGCGCACAACAATTACGCCTTTTTTTCGAGCTTTTTGTAAAGCCTCCAGCGCTTCTGGGTAGATATTACCATTTCCTACTCCGGCAAATACAATACCCCGAGAACCTTTTTTTACAAGGTTGTCTATGATTGATGCGTCCATATTGGAGTAACCATAAACAATGTCAACTTTTGGTAATTCACTTAAACTCGCCACATCAAATTCTGAGTTAGCGGTGTGTTTTCTCAATGTGGTGTGATAGTAGTAAGGCTTCCCATTATAGGCTATACCAACAGGACCCCAATTGGGTGCCACAAATGTGGCAACATTAGTGGTGTTGCTTTTGGTTACATCCCGTGCATTATAGATGTAGTCATTAGAAATAACTAAAACTCCCATGTCTCGAGAATCTGGTGAGGCAGCTGTTATTATGCCATCGAAAAGATTTTTTGGACCATCAGCAGAGATAGAGGTTGAATTGCGCATTGCTGAAACAAACACTATGGGTTTAGAGCTTTTCACGGTTAGATTTAAGAAATAGGCAGTGGCTTCTTTTGTGTCAGTTCCATGGGTGATCACAATTCCATCAACATCACCTTTTGAGAGCAGTTCATTGCACCTTTTAGCAACAGTTAGCCAAACATCATTATTCATAGCTTGACTGCCGATATTTACTACCTGCTCTCCCTTAACATTGGCGAAATCTTCCACACCAGGTACGGCAGTGAGTAAATCTTCAATAGGCAGCTGACCAGCAGTGTACTTTGTGCTAGTTGCAGCATCACTTTTACCGGCAATTGTACCTCCAGTTGCTAAGATCACCACATTGGGTTTTTGACCAAATGCAACGAGGCTGATTAGCATTAAGCTTGCGAATAAGACTTTTTTCATAAGGCTTTTTATTTAATGAATTTTGGATTGATCAGATTATCTATGGAATAAAGTTCGTTCCATTTTTCTTCGCTTACAACTTTGCGATCAATCACTGCAATTTCGTGAATTGATTTTCCTGTTTTTAGCGCTTCTTTTGCGATAGATGCAGAGGCTTCGTACCCGATAATTGGATTGAGCAAAGTCACTATCCCCACACTGTTCATCACCATTTCTTTGGTGCTTTCTTCGTTGGCCGTAATTCCATCAACACATTTTGTGCGTAGAGTTTCACATGCTCTAGACATCCATAAAATAGAACTGAATAAACTAAAAGCAATTACAGGTTCCATAACGTTAAGTTGAAGCTGGCCAGCTTCTGCTGCCATGGTCACGGTAACATCCGCCCCGATTACATAAAATGCAGTTTGGTTTACCACTTCTGGAATTACAGGGTTTACCTTACCCGGCATAATTGAAGAACCAGGTTGCAATTGAGGAAGATTGATTTCATTCAAACCAGTTCGCGGTCCAGAGGAAAGAAGTCGCAGATCGTTACAGATTTTTGAAACTTTGACTGCTGTCCTTTTAAGTACACCTGAAAGCTGTACATAGGCTCCCGTATCTGAAGTAGCCTCAATTAAATCATGTGCTAAAGACAATGGCAAACGGGTTAACTTACTGAGATAAGAAGTCACCATCTCAGGGTATTCCTCTGGGGCGTTTACCCGTGTTCCAATTGCGGTAGCACCCATATTGATCTCCGAGATTAATCTCTTACTAGACTCCACACGAGCAATTTCTTCATGGATGGTATTTGACCATCCAGAGAATTCAGCACCCAAACTCATGGGCACAGCATCTTGAAGCTGCGTTCTACCCATTTTCAAAACATCCTTAAATTCTTCTCCCTTACGCGCAAACGAAGCAGATAGATGTTCAAGTTCTTCTTGGTAATCTGCTAATCGTAAAAGCAGCGCAATGCGAAAAGCGCTAGGGTAAGCATCGTTGGTAGATTGTGAGCAATTTACATGGTTGTTTGGATGACAGTGCTGATAATCTCCTTTTTCATATCCCATTTTTTCTAATGCGATATTGGCGATTACTTCATTGGCATTCATATTTACGGATGTTCCAGCACCTCCTTGAATCAAATCTGTTTCAAACTGGTCGTTAAATTTTCCAGCAATTACTTCATCACAAGCGTAGATAATTGCTTCTGCAATAGTTGCATCTAATACCCCACAATCACGGTTGGCCATGGCCGCAGCTTTTTTTACATACCCCAAGGCTTGCACCATGTAGGGCTCTGATTTTACGGGTAATCCGGTAATGTGAAAATTATTTAGGGCTCTATAGGTTTGTACTCCGTAGTAGCAGTCATTTGGGATTTCGAGGTCTCCGATAAAATCATGCTCTTTTCTTGTGTTTTTCATAGGTCATTTATAAAGGACATCGTTTATTTTTACGCTTTGCGCCCTTGAATTATGCCTGCTAAATTTACTTCTTATTTCATTTTCGCGTTCAGCATTCTGATAATAAAATCAGCTTTTTCGCAACGTGTTCATAATCCCATTAAATGGGAAATTGACGAGGATCGCTATTTCAAGTTTATGAGCTTTGTTCAGGTTTGGGCTCGTGTAAACCACAACAACCCTGGGAGTATGGTTAACAATGAAATTGAAGACCACACCTTTGACATCAGCTTAAGACGTTATCGATTGAAATTTGATGGGCAACCCGATAAGCGCATGTATGTTGCCTTGCAAATAGGAGGTAATAACACCAATTATTTGTCTGGACGAGGTGTTTCAATTGGCATACTCGATGCTTATGCTGAATTCAGACCTTGGAAAGAATTTCATGTAGGGTTTGGTAAACAGGCTTGGGATGGATTGAGTAGATATACTTCTCCGGCAACAGGCGCGGCTTTGATGTATGATATTCCTATGGTGGCGTTGAGTACTATTAATATTACAGATGACCTACTGAGAAATCTCGGGTTTTATTTTAAGGGTCAGATTTCAAAACTAGATTACCGTTTCATGTGGGCAAAACCACTTAATGTGGCCGATGCCAGTGGAATTCCACCTCCATCAGAAAATGTCTCACAGTTTGCGGTTAACCGTTCTGAAAGGAAATTAGGCGGGTACGTGAAATGGATGTTTTTTGATAAGGAAAGTAACAATACACCCTTTAGTGCGGGAACCTATTATGGCGACAAAAAAGTCTTTAATGTAGGTGCTGGGTTTAAAAATCAAGACAATGCCCTTTGGCATTTAAGCGAGGGAGATACTATTCTTTCTCATCTAAATCAATTAGGTGTTGATGTGTTTCTAGACATGCCGTTGAACCAAGAAAAGAATAACGTTATTACTTTTTATGCGGCTTATTACAATTATAGAATGGGCCCAAACTACATCCGAAATATCGGGCCTAATAATCCTATCCCAGAATTGAACCAAAGTCAAGCAAGTTTTAATGGCCGAGGCAATGCATTTCCGTCTATAGGAACGGGATCAACGGTCTATGCTCAGGGCGGATACCTCTTTCCATATTTCAAGAATAAAATGGCGGGTCAACTTCAAATTGTGGGAGATATTCAATGGAGTGATTTTGAATATTTAAGAACACCGATGATCCTTTATAATATTGGCGTTAACTGGATCATACATAAACACTTTAGCAAGTGGTCTTTGAATTTTCAAAACAGACCCATTTATTACCAAAGAGAACAAGGGGTGTTTAAAGAAGATAGCCGCTGGATGATTGTTTTACAATATCAGTTTAAAGTTTAGATACGGAATATGGCTTGATTCTTTATATTTAGTTTTCTGAAGCCATTAAAAAATTCTGTATGAAAAAGTTTACTTTACTCCTTTTCACACTAACCATTTCTACTTTCATTTTTGCTCAACGAGATTCACTCATTCTTAACAATGGAGACGTTATTGTTGGGGACTTTAAGAGTATGGACAAAGGTGTAGTTACCATTGAGCCACCTTATTCAGATTCTGACTTCAAAATAGAATGGGAAGGAATTAAGGAAATGTACATAACCCAACGTTATTCTATCACCTTGAATGACGGGCAACGCTATAGTGGAACTTTTACCAGCACTGATGATGGTAAAATCTTGATCAAGGACGAGGACGGAACGGAAAGAATTGTTGACCCAAACCAAATTGTATATCTAAACAGCGTGGACGATAGTTTTTCAAGTCGCTTATATGCCAATATAGACTTTGGTTACTCATTGACCAAGGCTAACAATCAACAACAACTTAATGCAAACTTTAGAATAGGATACATTGCAGATATGTGGTCTTTGGATCTGTATTACAATTCTCTTTTTACCACCCAAGATGGTGTTGAGGACATTAGAAGGAATGATGGAGGAATAGGCTACCGTTATTTTTTACCAGCGGATTGGTATCTGTCAGCAGATCTCACTTGGCTGTCTAATACAGAACAAAGCCTAGACTTGCGGACCAATGGTAAAATTGGTATTGGTAATTACATAATTCACAGCAATACAGCTTATTGGGGTCTTGGTGCAGGGGGTGCATTTAACAATGAGGACTTTGGTTTAACATCTTCAGAAGGAACAGACTCTGCTTACAACCGACAATCTTTTGAAGGTTATATAGGCACTGAACTTAACCTTTATGATATTGGAGATTTGAATTTATTCACTAATCTAACTGCCTATCCAAGTTTCACTGAATCAGGGCGATGGCGTGCTGATTTTAGGTTTGATGCCAAGTATGACGATTTTTTAATAAAAGACTTCTACATCCGTTTAGGATATACGCTTAACTATGATAATAGACCAGCAGAACCCGGAAAAGAAATTGACTATGTGTTGACCACAGGTTTTGGATGGGAATGGTAAATAATTGCAGATGAAAAAAATGATATTGGGCGTGTTTTGCGCCCTTTTTACGTTCGGGTTGAAAGCTGAAACAGAAGATTCGCTTTCCTGGCCTAGAGATATAATTTCGGGAAAGTATACCACAACATTATATCAACCACAGTACGATTCATTTGAAAGCAATATTCTGGAGGGAAGAATGGCATTCTCTATACAAGAGAATGACGATATGCCTCTTTTTGGTGCCTTGTGGTTTAGCAGTAAGATCGCTACAGATAAAGAAGAGCGTATGGTCTACTTAGAATCCATAAGCATTACACGAATGAACTTTCCTGAAGCTGAGGATGAAGAAAAATTAGAAAAGCTCAAGGATTATTTAGAAAATGAAATGGAGAGTTGGGATGTGGAGATGTCTGTGGATCATTTCACCGCAGCGTTAAGCACGCTTGATCTTGAGCATAAAACAGACGCTAACCTTAATAATGCCCCTCCCAAGATTATTTACAAAACCGAAGCGGCTATTTTAATCTCTATTGATGGTGATCCCATATGGCAGAAAGATGAAAGTGGTAACTTAGAGTATATCATAAACACTTCCTTTCTGATTC
>JAOARK010000380.1 GCA_025210575.1 Schleiferiaceae bacterium | reverse complement strand
ATTGAATGGTTCTTTCTCCAGATTTCAAAGAAGTGATAACGACCTGCCCTTTTGCGTTGTTAATTGAATTTGATTTTGTCTTGATTGCGGTAATGCCATTGGTACCTCCAAAAAGAATCTGATCTTCTACCAAAGCAACGGCATGTTTGTAAAACCTTTGACTGTTGTTAGAGGGTAAATTCAAAGTCTTGATTTCGTTGTTTTCTAGATTTAGCTCATGAATTTGCCATGTACTTGTAAACCAAATTAAAGAGTCAGCTCTTTGTAAACTGTAGACTGATGGATCCCCACCTTTAAAACTAAATGATGTCTTTTTCAGTTCATCATTTAGAACATTATATTCCATTAACCCATTGGATGTGGCAAGCCAGAATAGATTTGAATCTATCGGAAGAATCGAATGGACAAGACCAAAATCATGTTTGTACACATTTACCTTCAAGGATTTCGGTTGGATTGAGAATAGCCCTTGTTTCCCTACTCCCCAAAGTTTACCATCCGAGTTCCATAAAAGATGCCTTTGTCTTTGATCCAATCGCCAATGTAACTGACCTAAAGAATCAATTTTATTTTTAGAAATACTATACCTCAATAGCGTCTTTGTGGTTCCAATCCATAAAATATCCGGATCATTTTGATCAGCAACCATGCTCAAAACAAACATTTTGTCTATCTCTTGGTTAACCTCCACGCGATGTCCCTTAGATTCATGCTTTGGGAAAACGAATAGCCCTTCATTATTCCCAGCTACCCAGATGTTACCATTCAAATCTTCAATTACAACACTTGCATCTTTAGTTCTTAAATGATGTCTATCAGAACCTGAATGCGGGATTTTAGTAGAATACTTTCCTAAACTTCTTGATCGATACAAGCCCTGTTGAGTGGATATCCAAATTCTTTGTTGGCTATCCTTAAACAAATTTGAAATGAAATTATCACTATGAACATAACCTGTTTGATTAACATAACTTAGAATTCTCTTGTTGGGTTGAAATTGTTGCATCCCCATAAAAGTTCCTGCCCAAATGGTATTTTGTTCGTCACCGTACAATCCATATACTCTATCGCTAATCAGGCTTTTTTCATTTTCCGATTCGTGATTGTATACTTCGTAAGTATTAGATTCTGGATGGTACGCTGCCAATCCTAAAAACCGATAAGCAATCCATAGCTTGTTATCTACCTTCTCAAGGTCCATTACCAAAGATGAATAACGTCCTACGACCTTTCGTTGCGGTTCAAACTTTTCATCGGTATAGATGCTTAATTTGTTGGATTTACCGGTTAGAAGATTATAGCTAAATACACCAGAATAACTCGCCACATACAGGAGCGTATCATTCCATTGCAACACATCTATTAAATCTTTTGGATTCGATCCATAGAATATTTCAGGGAAATTGATCTTCTTTTCAATTCGATTTGATGGATAATATTGAACAGCCCCATCTTGTGTAGCAAGCCAGATAAAGTCTGAATGAACATCAACTGCAAAAGGAGTATTATTTATCAGGTTTTTCAGTTCCACTTTTTGAAGCTCTTCATTTTCATAAAGGTAGAGGCCTGAAGAGGAGGTCATCCATACTCTTCCATTCTTGTCAGCTTTAATATCCTCCACATACTCATCTTTTTGACTGTACAAGAATCTTTGACAATTATTTTCTTTTATATCTAGCAGGTTAACTCCTTTTCGCGTACCCACCCAAATGCTACCATTGGGTTGACAAAGAATTTGAAAAATGTAGTTGTTAGAAAGGCTATTAGAATCTACCGGGTCATGTAAATAAGGTTTTAGCTGGTAGCCATCATATCGAAATAAGCCGATTTCGGTTCCAATCCAAAGAAAGCCTTGATAGTCTTTTGCAAAGCAGTGTACTTTCACATTGAACTTACCTTGATATTCTCCTTCCTTTATTTCAAGTTCATTAAAATCTGGAAGCAAAATTTGCCCGTAAAATGAGAAAGGGATGAAGAACAAGAGCAGTATGTAAATGCGATAAACCATCTATGTGCTGAAAATAAGGATATCCCCACATCTCTGTATTGTACAATCGTTGTTTTGACACTTTTTGACACTCTTTAGAAAAGTTTGACAAAAGTCCATATCGAGGCTCAATACTTTTATCTCATTCAACAAAATCAAAAAAATACGAACTATGAAAAAGTACGGATTAGCTATTTTGTCCATTAGCCTCTTAACTTTCTTTTCTGCTTGCGAAAAGGAAAATCCTGGAAACAAAGGCGCTTCAAAATATTTTGACCTTGACCTATTTGAACAAAACATTAATGATCGCCTGGGTCCTAATACAATTGGATATTCATACTCTATTTCATTCGAAGGAAACCAAGTGAAATCAAATGCGTTTGGCAATGCAGTGGCTTCTTTTGATGCTGCAAATGGTGGTCCGGTACCTTATACGGTGGGTTTACCACAAGACCTAGCAAGTGTAAGTAAGGTAATTACAGCAATAACTGTACTCAGATTAATGCAGGACAACAACCTTGATGATCTTATCGTGATAAATAACTATTTGCCTATCCACTGGGCGCGAAATAGTAATGTCCATCTGAAGTCATTTCAAACTCTGATGTCTCACAGAGCCGGAATTCCTGGCAATGCAGGAATAAATCATGCAAACTTGAAAACATTAGTGGAAGGAAATACATTTTATCAATCTGGAACTTATGCATATTCAAACACGAATTACGCCTTAATGCGAGTTGTCATAGCACATCTCTATGCTCCAACAGAGTGCCTAGTTATGGCCAATCAAGTAATGGTAGGGTTAAAAAGAGAATCAGATTTAGAAGAATTGATCTCAGAAAAGTATATCGAAGCAGTAAACAATATTGTGCTCTTTCCTTTAGGGATGATCTATCGCGAGCCAGTTCCAAGCAGTTTAAGCAACAAGGTTTGGAATTACAGTATGGACAATAATGCAACTGGTTGGGTTTTAGGAGATGCTAAACTGTTTGTGGGAAGTGCAGGTTGGAGATTTTCTGCAGAGACGATGAACGAAATAATCGCCACATTAAAATACACCAATAAATATATTAATGATGAGTACAAAGAAATGATGAACACATTCCTCATGGGATGGCACCCAGGTTCGTCAACTCAAGTTGAAGGGGGTATGAGCTATGGTCATGGTGGTTTCCATAATGCTAATTTTTGGACCAGCAACGGGCTAGATCGTGGATGTTATACTTGCGTAATTATATTCCCAAATGGATATGAATGTGCGGTACTAAGCAACTCTATAGGCGGGGCAGACAACGTTTCCATGGAAAGTAGAATTATTAATTGTTACCAAAATGCATGGGTTTCAAATTGACGATTCTTTATTGTAAAAAGAGACCTCTTAATGAGGTCTTTTTTATTGTTCAAGTTTTTTTAATGCACTTGAAATCTTCACCTGCATTTTTTGATCGGATTGCGATAATCTCAACTCCAAAATTTCTTTGTATTCCTTTTTCAATTCAGGGTAGCTTTTATTAACCTTCATTAATGCCCTCGAAACTTGATCAAATTCATGAGGACTTTTAGTTTTAAGAATAGATTCAAAGAAAATCTCTATCAACTTAGCTTCTATACTTTCTTCTAGCTCATCGGTACACAAACAATATTGTTTGGCCATAACTCTATCCGTATCTTTTAATGGAACGGGGTGAGTGAGCATAAACTTCAAAATATCTTGCGCGAACTTTGAGTTTAAATCACTCAAATCGCCCAATAACCAAGAAAACCTTGCAGCGGTAGCCTCATCCAGCAACAATAAGAGAAAAGGTGATATACTTTCCTCTTCCAAAATCCTCTTGGCCCAACTCCTTCTTTGCCCTCCATCGCTTTTGGCAACTTGGTTTGATATTTCATCAATAAGTGTCATAAACCAAGTTCAATAGTAAGCTTCTTTTATCTATTTCGACATAGATATTTTCTAAGATTAAAATCACCTTTTAAGTGAGGTGAAAAAGTACATTTGCGAAGCTTTTAAGAAACAGATT
>JAOARK010000379.1 GCA_025210575.1 Schleiferiaceae bacterium | reverse complement strand
TCGTCTTTTAGTTTGTTGTAAGTGCTTTCGCTGATGTTTACTTTACCCACATCGCTGGCACTTTCCATACGGCTGGCGGTGTTTACTGTGTCTCCCCAAATGTCGTACTGGAATTTCTTAACGCCTACAATTCCCGCAACTACGGGTCCGGTGTTTACCCCAATGCGGATATCAAAATGCGGTTCGCCTTTCGTTTCTTTTTCGGCTGCCCAGTTTTTCATAAAATCAGCGATTTCTAGTGCGGCCAACACCACATCTCTTACATGTGTTGGACTTGGTGTGGGTACTCCGCCTGCAGCCATATAGGCATCTCCAATAGTCTTGATTTTTTCTACACCATGCTTTTCCATAATGTGGTCAAAAGCAGAAAAACACTCGTTGATGTCTTTTACCAAGGCAGAGGCGGTAATGTTTTCAGACATCGCTGTAAAGCCTTCAAAATCGGTAAATAGAACGGTGGTGTCTTCTATCAATTTCGATTCTGCCGAACCTTTGGCTTTGAGTTCTTGTGCGGTTTCTTCTGGCAGGATATTGAGGAGGAGTTCGTCACTTCGTTTCTTGCCTCTATAGATAGAAACAGCTAAGGCAATAATGAGTATTAATCCTATGCCAGAGGCGGCTAAACCAATCCGCTGTTGACTAAGTTCCGCTTGTTGTTTTTCAATTTCTAAGTCTTTAATTGCCTCCGCTTTTGCGAATTCTAAAGAGTCCGACAGCGCTTGCTTATCATATTCATATTGGTATTCTGTTCTAATTGTCTCCCTCTGATTTTCTTCACTAAGAATGCTATCTTTAAGTTTTACACTTTCTTCAAAATAATCCAAAGAACGCTTATAATCTCCTTTTTTCTGATAAGCTTCATACAGACACTCACAATTTATTTTTTGATTGTATAAAAGTTCAAGTTGAAGAGCCATTCCATAACTCTGTTCACAAAATCTAATTGCTTTTGAATAGTTCCCAGAATTTAAATGAGCAAATCCTATATTACCAAGAGACCTTAAAACACCTTCCTTCTGATCAATTTCTTGCATTATTTTTAATTCACTTTCATACGATTTAATGGCATTTAAGTAATCCCCCTGTGCTGTTCTAATTCTACCAATATTATTGTATGCCCCTGCTACGCCTCCAAGGTTATGCATATCTAGATACCCCTCTTTTGCTTTGAGTGTATATTCTAAGGCTAAATCATACTTTTCGACATTGACATAAGCACCACCTAAATTTAATAATGTATTCATCCTGAATTGCTGATGATCTAAACGTTCCCAAATTATCAACCCTTTGTTAAAACAATCTATTGCATCTTCAAAATTGTTTTGGTATACATATAAAGCTCCCATTGTAACCAATATGCTTCCTTGAACTAATTCGTTACCCAACTCAATGCTAAGGTCCAACCCTTTACGGTTATATTCTAATGCCTTCTTGTAATTTCCTAGCTTTAGATATGTGATTGCAAGTAGTGAATAACATTGTGAAAGAGACTGCTTGCTATTAAGTTCTAAGAATATTGGTAGAGCCTTTTTCTGATATTCTAAAGCATTTAAATAATCACCTTTATGATTACCATAGACTCAGCCTATATTACTGAGCATTCTAGCAATGTCCTCCTTTCTACCTAGATCTTGATTTATTGTTAGGCTTTTTTCATACCAGAAAATTGCGCTATCAACCTCTCCTCTGTTTTTATAATAAGTTCCTTTAATTGCATAACCTCCCGCTTGAATAACTTTAAGATTTACAGATTGTCCAAAACTGATTAGTTCATTGGCCATTACGAATGCACTATCTGGGAATGAATTAAGAAAACCCTTCTGAATGTAAGTGTTGTATGCAGATGCTCTACTAGAAACCTCTTGAGTTTTATCAATCCACACATTGTAAAGGGAATCTAGATTAGATTCTTGCGCATAAAATTGATATGAATGAAAACAGAGAAAACTTATTACGAGCCAAGGCAAGAGGTCCTTTTTCATTTGTTCAGTGATTAGGTTACAGAAAGTTAGAAAATTTTCTGTTTTTTTCAAGACAACTTGTTAAACAACAATCAACGGGTTCAGATGTTAACAAACGAATTCGTTATTAATGCTTCTTGAATTGCACCTTCTTTCCGATATTTGCGAGCCCTGAAATATGACAATGATGAGCGATACTTCGGTAACAGAAAATACCACTCAGGTGGATGTGAATATTTTAAAAGATGCATTTAGCCTCATGGCGCAAGCCAAGGCAATGGCAGAGTTATACGAGGCCAATAAAGAAGTAACCTCTAAATATGTGCATGCTACCAGTCGTGGGCATGAGGCCATTCAATTGGCCATGTCTATGCAATTGAAACCACAAGATTGGGTGGCTCCTTATTACCGCGATGATTCTACCCTTTTGGGTATCGGCATGCGCCCTTATGATTTGATGCTACAGCTTTTGGCAAAACGCGATGATCCATTTTCAGGAGGTCGTACCTATTATTCGCACCCTAGTTTAAATGATGCGGATAAGCCTAAAATTCCTCATCAGTCTTCTGCAACCGGTATGCAGGCTATTCCCATTA
>JAOARK010000378.1 GCA_025210575.1 Schleiferiaceae bacterium | reverse complement strand
TGATCTCCTGGTCGTTTTTTGCCAATCTGCTCTAACAACTTCGCGTTGCGGGCTATTTCATTTCCATCTACTTCGGTAATTACATCTCCCTTACGCAGTCCTGCATCAGCTGCGGCACCGCCTTCAACTAATTCGGCAATAAACACACCGCTGTTCACTTCCAGATCCATTTCGTCTACCAAGGGTTGAGAAACTTCCACAATGTTTACACCGATAAACCCGCGTTGCACAGAACCGAATTCCATAATGTCTTCTACCACTTTCTTTACAATGTTGCTAGGTACAGCAAAACTGTAACCTTCAAAACTTCCGGTATGTGTAGATATGGCCGTATTGATGCCTACCAATTGTCCGCTGGTATTTACTAAGGCACCACCACTGTTTCCTGGATTAACCGCAGCATCGGTCTGGATAAAACTCTCAATTGCGCTCTGGCGATCTAAGATGCCAATGCTTCGGCCTTTGGCGGAAACAATTCCGGCTGTTACCGTAGAAGTTAGATTGAAAGGATTACCCACAGCCAATACCCAGTCGCCAATGCGAACATTGTCGCTATTGGTCACCTGAATAGGAGAGAGGTCATCAGCTTCAATTTTTACTAAGGCAATATCAGTTGTGGGGTCAGCGCCAATTACTTCCGCTTCGTACTCGCGGTTGTCGTTTAAAGTAATTAGTACTTTGTTGGCGCCTTCAATCACGTGATTGTTTGTCACAATATACCCGTCATTGCTTAAAATAACACCGCTACCTGTTCCCCAAACAATCTGCGATTGAGTTCTGGGTTTACCGTTGCCAAAAAAGTACTCAAAGGGATCTACGTACTGTTGCCTGCGCTCTGAGGCCACTTTTACGTGAACAACAGCATTCAAAGACATTTCAGCAGCATCGTTAAAACTTCCGGGTAGGGCGGTAGCTGTATTGGCGGTAGCCGCCACAGGAATCGATTTCATTTCATGGATAACCACTTCTTTTGGGCTGTCTAAAAACGTTTTGTACACACCAAGGGTTATGGCTCCACCCAAAGCTGCCAACCCAATTGTCTTCATTATTGCCTTCATGTTTCTTGTTGTTTTATATTTCGTCCTCTTCATAAAAGGGATGATTTAGTTGTCGTCAAAATTTGTTCCAAATTAACGCTTGCCTTTTGCGCTTAGCACAGCTTTAACGTGCTTTTAACAGTATTTAAGCCTTTTTAACAAGCGCTAGAAAACTTAGATTTACCGCATGAATTTACGGCATATTTGGCTGACATTATTTCTGACTATTCATTACATTTTTTTAGGTCAGGGAACTTTACAGAGTACAACAGCGCCTGTTCGTTCTACAACGTATAAAACCAACACACAATTGTCTCCTTTTTCATGGGGGGTCGCTTCGGGAGATCCAACCCACGAAAGTGTTGTGTTGTGGACCAAAGTAGAGGGCGATGGAAACAACCCTGTTCACGGTATATACAGAGTTGCCTTAGATACGGGGTTTACCCAAGTGATTCATTCTGGTACTTTTAGTACAGGACCACAAATGAACTACACGGTAAAACTCAATGTAAATGGCTTAAATGCAGATACCCATTACTACTATCATTTTTCGGCCTTGAATGCCAATAGCCTTACGGGAAGAACCAAGACTTTACCCAGTGGATTACCCAGTGCCGGGCATTTGAAACTCGGGGTGATCTCCTGCCAGAATTACGAACACGGTTACTTTAACATACTTCATTATTTGGCCAACAAAAATGAACTAGATGCCATTGTGCATTTGGGTGATTACATTTATGAATACAAGAACAATGCGACTATCCCCGGAAGGGAACATGACAGCACGGAGGCGGTTTCATTAGCAGAATACAGACAGCGTTATGATTTGTATAAATCAGATACTTCACTCATTCGTTTACATCAGCAATACCCATTCATTCAGATTTGGGATGACCATGAGGTGGCAGACAATGCCTGGATGAACGGAGCGGATAACCACAATCCCAATTCGGAAGGCCCTTGGAATATTCGAAAGTCGGCTGGATATCAAGCGTTTTACGAATACCAACCGATGTGGCCCGGCCAAGACAGTTCGGTGTATAGAACATTAAGCTTAGGTGCTTTGGCAGACCTCATTTTATGGGATACACGTTTTGTGGGACGTGAAAAGCAGATTTATGATGTAAGCGATAGTGCGGTTTATGATTCTTCCAGAACACTTTTAGGAAGTACACAATTCAATTGGGCAAAGAATGAATTGCAGGCCAGCACCGCACAATGGAAGCTTATTGGTAATCAGGTATTCTTTAGTCCTTTTCATATGGCTTGGGCAGCGGTACCTCCAGAGACTCCGCATAGTTTAGAAAGTGCATTACTCGATATGTGGGATGGGTATCCGATGGAACGGAAAAAGATCATTGCACATTTGCAAGATCAGCAGATTGATAACACCGTTTTCCTTACGGGTGATTTTCATTCGGCCTTTGCAGCCGAGGTGGCTGATCCCGTTTGCGACACCGGAAATGGTTATGCTCCGGTGCCTGACTACAACCCACAAACGGGGGCGGGTTCAGCAGCTGTAGAGTTTGTAACACCGAGTGTTTCTTCTAATAATTTTGACGAACGCATACCCGCTTGGGCTTCTGCCATTTTAGAAACACAATTTACCAGTCCATTGCCAAATGGTAACGTGGCTAATCCTCATTTTAAGTATGTAGATCTAGACCGTCATGGAGGAATTGTTCTGAGCATTGATGCTCAAAAAGTGCAAGCAGATTATTACTATACCTCAGATAAATTGAACCCTACCGACTCTGGGTATTTTGACAAGGGCTTGTTTACTTTAGACGGAACGCAAAAATTATCGGTGGCCACAGGCGCTTATCCCGTTAAACCCAATCAAGCCATTCCAGCTCCGGGAAAACCCCACTGGCGAACATTAGGTTTAAATGAGCAGCCTATTGTGGTTTCCAAGGTTTACCCCAATCCTACGAGTGACCTGTTAAAAATCGAGCTGGCCAACAAAAATGCGTTGAATGTTGAGGTGCGATTGTACAATCTGGTTGGGGTAGTGTTTTATGCGCATACTTTTGCGCAAGCAAAAAGCATTGAAATGAATGTGCAAGATATTCCAGAAGGAGTTTACTTTTTAGCGATTAAAAGCAACGGACAGACGCACATTCAACAAGTACACATTCTGAAATGAAAGTAGAGTTTTATAAATACCATGGTACAGGAAACGACTTTGTTATTATCGACAATAGAGAGGGAAGGATTCAATTGAATCAAGCACAGATCGCTTCTATTTGTCACCGAAGATTCGGTGTGGGTGCCGATGGTTTGATGTTGTTGTAAACAGCTGAAGGATATGTCTTTAAAATGGTGTATTACAACAGCGATGGTCATGACAGTAGTATGTGCGGTAATGGAGGTAGATGTTTAGTAAAGTTTGCACAAGATGTTGGCCAGATTAAGGATGAAGCACGATTTATTGCAGTAGATGGGCCACATGAAGCTAAACTGGTGAATGATTGGGTTCATTTAAAAATGATAGAAACGGGAGCTCCTCAAGGTAAAGATCAAGGTCAGTTTCTAGATACAGGTTCGCCTCACCATGTTTTAAGAGTAGATGATGTGAACAGTACACCCGTTTTTGAAGAGGGCAGAAGATTGCGTAATGAAGTGTATGGACAAGAAGGTGCGAACATCAACTTTGTTGAAAAGCTCGACCGCAATAAAATTTATGTAAGAACCTACGAACGTGGTGTAGAAAACGAAACCTACTCTTGCGGTACTGGAGTTACCGCTGCAGCCATCATCGCCTCCGATCAGAATTGGGTAGAAGGAAATAATGTGGCTATTCAAACCCTTGGCGGGGATTTGGCAGTGAGTTTTGAACCTTCTTCAAATGGTTATAAAGAAGTTTGGTTAAAAGGGCCTGCAGTACGCGTGTTTCGTGGTACATTTGAAATATGAGTTTACTGCAAGGTGAAAAAGTAAAATTAAGAGCCCTTGAGCCGCTAGATATTCCACTCTTGTTAGCCGTGGAAAACAATACCGAGCTTTGGTTCGTAAGCGAAAGCAATCTTCCACTTTCTAAAGCTATTCTAGAGAATTATGTAGAAAATGCTACTCAAGATATTTTCGAAGCGCGTCAGTTTCGCTTTGTCATTGATCTTGAAGAAACTCCCGTTGGATTGATTGATGTTTTTGATTTTGACCCTGTAAGTTTAAAAGCGGGAGTGGGTATTGTTGTTCTACCCCAATTTAGAGGAAAGGGAATAGCAAAAGAGGCCATACATCTGTTACAGAATACAGCAATGCAAGCCTGGCAAATTCATCAATTGTATGCGCATATTTCTGAAGAGAATATTCCAAGCATTAGGGCTTTTGAATCTTGTAGATTTCAAAAAGTTGGTTTCCTAAAAGATTGGAAAAAGTGGAATGGCAAGTATGTGAATATGCATGTGCTACAATGGTTTTCTGAGCAATGAAAAAAGCCATAGTATTTCTACTTCTTTTATCGGCATGTCTTTCTGCACTATGGCAATGCAGCGATACCAAAGCTGACACCGAAAAAGTATACCTCAATCATAACGATACAGTGGCTTATGTTGGAATTAATACCTGCAAGAATTGCCACATAGATAAATTCCAGACTTTTCAACATACCGGAATGGGGCAAAGCTATGGCAAAGCGGACACCTTGAAAAGTGCTGCTCATTTTGATGGTAAGAAGATCTACGATCCTTTTTTGGATTTTGAATACACTCCCTATTGGAAAGGCAATACACTTTATTTGAATGAGAACAGACTTGTATCTGGTGATACGGTTCATCAGCGAAAAGAACAAGTAGATTACATCATCGGCAGTGGCCAACATACCAATTCACATTTGCAATACGAAAACGGTTATGTACACCAAATGCCTTTTACCTATTATACGCAAACGGGAAAATTAGATCTGCCACCAGGTTTTGAAGATGGTCATAACTCAAGGTTCTCTAGACTTATTGGTCTTGAATGTATGAGTTGCCATAATGCCATGCCTGTTGATTTTGTAATGGGCAGTGAAAACAAGTTTGAAAAAGTCCCTTTAGGTATTGACTGCGAACGATGCCACGGGCCCGGTGAGGCCCATGTAAATAAGATTATGCAAGGTGATTTTACCGATACTGCTACGGCCATAGATTACAGCATCGTAAACCCCAAGAAATTGGAAAAGCAGTTGCAGTTTGAATTATGCCAGCGCTGCCATTTGCAAGGGAATGCAGTATTAAAAGAAGGGAAGAGTTTTTTTGATTTTAAACCAGGTATGCATCTAAGTGATGTGATGGACGTTTATTTGCCTCGCTATTCCAATAGTGATGAAGAGTTCATTATGGCGAGTCATGTGGATCGATTCAAACAAAGTCAATGCTTTCAAAAAAGTGATGATTTTATGTGTACGAGTTGCCACAATCCACACATTAGCGTAAAAGAAACAAATACTCAAAAGTTTAATAATACGTGCCAGTCTTGTCATGAAAATCAAGAGCTCAAAGTTTGTTCTGAATCTCCAGAATTAAAAGCAAAAGAGAATGACAATTGCGTAGCCTGTCATATGCCACAATCTGGATCAATTGATATTCCTCACGTTACGGTTCATGATCATTACATCCGTAAACCCCAAGCAATAGAAAAGACAGAGGCGATTAAGACTTTCTTGGGACTGAAGGCCATAAACAATGCAAACCCAAGCAGAAGAAGTCAGATCAATGCTTATTTGCAGCAATACGAACGGTTCGAAAATCAAACCTATTATTTGGATTCAGCATTGAACTTATTGAAAGAGAGTGCCAACGCATCTTCTTATTTACAAGAATGGGTCTTGTTTTATCACTTACGTCAAGATAAAATTGGCTTGATGAATTGGCTCGACAAGAATTATCCCAATGGAGCATTGCCTGAATTGAATCAGTTGGATTACCAAAACAGTCATGCATGGACGGCCTACAGAATTGGTGAAGCATATTCAGATTTAGGAAACCCGGAAATAGCATCGGCCTATTTTTCTAAGGCGGTAGAATTGGCTCCCTTTGTTCAAGAATTCAGAGTAAAGCAGGGCAACACATTTTTTGCATTAAGGCAGTTAGATAAAGCCCTAAATGCGTATTTAGTAGTTTTAGATGAACAACCAAAAAACGAGGAAGCATTGAGCAATGCAGCCTATGTTTTCTTGGTAAAAGAACAATATGAGGTAGCTGAGAAGTATTTGAATAAAGCGTTGTTATTGAACCCCGATTATAAAGAAGCACAATTAAATTTGGCCACCTTATTTATAGCTCAAAATAGAATGGCCGAAGCGATGGAGCTGCTCTTGAAGATGTTAGAGAAATATCCGGGAGATGAAAAAATAAGAGCGGCAATAGAATATATAGAACAAGCACATGGGTAAACCCGTTTTTAAATATTTAATT
>JAOARK010000377.1 GCA_025210575.1 Schleiferiaceae bacterium | reverse complement strand
GTTTTGGTTATTTCTTGAGCCGCTGTTCCATTAAAGAATATGGTACTCTTGCCTTCGGTAAATCCATCATTGTTTCTAAAGAAATCTCCGGTGAGCATAATAACGGCATCATCCTCGCAAGTCAATTCTCCATTCATTATAAGGTCTCCTTGAACAATCAGCTGGCCATCGGTGCCGTTTCCATCATCTCCAGATGCAATAACAGTAGCGCCTGCCTCAATTAAGAGAGATTGTGCGCTAAGGCCAAAGGGCAAAAGCAAGCAAACTGTCTTGATTATTTTTTTCATAACGGAATTTTTATTGTGCAATTACATACCATTGGCCCGTTGTGCTATTACAAACCACAGTTACAAAATCACCTGAATTTAATGTTTGTGTACCGTCAAATAGTTGTGTTGTTGGTGAGCCTTGAACAGTCACCACATTTGCCGCAGTATTCACATTCTTAATGATAAATGTAACGCCAGTGGCAGTAGTAGAAGCATTAGGAAGGGTTATTGTAGTTGTGCCAGTAACCAATATTACTCTATCTGTAGTTGTTAGTGTTTCATTTGAACTTATTGATCTCAGTTTTTGAGATACAATTGGACCTTGAGCAATAACATTACCAGTGCCGAAATAGCTATCTGCAGAAACATCTCCATTAACATTTAAATCTGCATTTTTTATACTTACGATATTGTTTCCTGGATTAACGTTAAAGGTTGTGTCCATCGGGCCACCCACGACAGCGGTTTGACCAATTGCAAAAGTTCCATTTTTTACTCTTACGCTATTATTGCCTGGGTTTATACTAAAGGTTGTATCCATAGGTCCAGTTGCCGTTGCGGTGGTTCCCACAGCAAATCGTCCATTTTTCACTCTTACACTGCTGTTTCCAGGATTAATACTGAATGTAGTATCCATGGGCCCGCCAACGGTTGCTGCATCTCCCACGGCAAAAGTTCCGTTCTTAATTCTTACACTGTTGTTTCCTGGGTCTATGGTAAAGGTTGTGTCCATTGGTCCACCAATAGTGGCAGTTGTACCAATGGCAAATCGGTCATTAATTATTCTCACACTGCTGTTTCCAGGATCGATGCTGAAAGTAGTATCCATAGGCCCGCCTACTGTGGCAGCATCTCCCACAGCGAAAGTGCCGTTCTTAATTCTTACATTTTTGGTCCCAGGGTCAATGCTGAATGTGGTATCCATAGGGCCACCGGCTACCGCAGATGAGCCAACTACCAACCTGCTATTGATTAACCTTGCGCTGCTGTTTACTGGATTAACGCTGAATGTGGTGTCCATTGGTCCACCAGCAACAGCGGTTTTACCCACTGAGAAATTTCCATTTTTGACTCTTACGCTTGTAGTACTCGGATCGACACTAAATGTGGTGTCGGTAATTTCACCTAAGGCATTTGTTTTACCAACAGCAAATTTGTCGTTTGCTGTAACTACGCTGCTTATTCCTTTCGTGCCTCCTACTATTAACCATTTAGAACCTGTACTTCTTACCGTAAGAGATTCAAAGGTTTGCGTCATTTGATAAGGTGAAGCATTGGTGTATTGATCCAAAAATTCAGTACCCGTAGCATTGGGTTTAATGTTTAAAATACATCCTGTTCTTTCTGCACCTGCAGTATCTCTTTTTATGGTAATTCGTTTTCCAGGTTTTGAAGATGCTGGTGGCAATACAACGTCAAATGATTGATCGTTGGCTGTAAAAGCAATAATAACTTCACTTTCTGAGTTGATGTTCACTGAGCCTGCGGTAGCATCTGGAATAACGAGCAAGTCTGTAGAACCCGCAGATACGGTCCACCAACCATTGATACCGTCACTCACAAGAAGCGCAAATTCATTTTGGTCTAGGCCAATTTCCCGTGTTGTAGACCCATCAATTGTTTGGCCGTTAACACTTACTTCAATATCTAAATTGTCAAATAGGCCCCCTATGTCGTTTCTTTTTACATAATACTCTCTACCTATACATGTACTCGCATCTGGCAAGAGAATTTTTCCAGTTCCTATATCATCAGATTGTACAATAATAATGTGGTCATCTTGCCTCAATAAATATTCATTGTCAGTTTGTTCATCTAAGTCAATAAGTCTGAATCGAGAGGCAATTGACCCGAAAAGTGTTACCGAACTATTTAATTCATCCACTTGCCCTGAGCCAGGCGTTGAGCCGTCATCAAAATCAGATCTTCCATTTAATAAGTTGAATCCAATTCTTCCGTTGGCGCCATCAACTTGTATGAAATCATACTTGTAAAGTACTCCGCTGCTGTCATCAGGAAATGCCTCGAAAGCACCGTCTTCTACAAAGAAGTTTGCCCCATCTAAAAACCAATTTACTTCACCGTCTTCACCAATGAGTAATTTTATTTTTTCACCAGCAGGATCCGTGAAAGGTAATCCAGGATCTCCAGAGTCAAGAATCAGGAAATTACCACCTGTACCGAGTTTAGCTTTTACGCTTTGTGCAGATGTAATAAATGGTAGGGATAGAATAGAAATTGCAAGAAGAAACTTTTTCATGAAGCAATATATTTTGTGTGATTTGTAAATATATTCTTTCAAAAAGTATCAATCCCTTCTTGTTCTTTAAAATTTTAAAAATTGCTAATCGTATGTTTTGGATGAGTCGGCCGTTAGCCTGTTTATTTCTTCTAGTTCTTTTTTAGTGAAATCGCGCCATTTACCAACCGGTACATCCAACTTAATATTCATGATGCGGATACGTTTTAGCTTGGTTACCTTGTATCCTAAATGCTCGCACATTCTTCTGATCTGACGATTTAATCCTTCGGTAAGAATGATCTTGAAAGTATGGTCATTGAGTCGTTCTACTTCACATTTTTTGGTGATGGTTCCTAGAATGGGAACGCCATTCTTCATGCGTTCAATAAAACGACTATTGATTTTCTTATCTACTTTAACAACATATTCTTTTTCATGATTGTTCTTAGATCTTAAGATCTTGTTTACGATGTCACCATCATTGGTTAAAAAGATCAATCCTTCACTGGGTTTATCCAAGCGTCCTATCGGAAATATTCTTTCTGGATAGTTGATGAAATCAATGATATTGCTTTTGTCTTTGAGGTCAGTAGTGCAGGTTATTCCCCTTGGTTTATTGAATGCTAGGTAAACATTTTGTACTTCTTTGGTAATGATTTTCCCGTTTACGGAAATTTGATCTGCAGCTGTAACCCTCACTCCAAGTCCAACTTTTTTACCATTTACTTTTACGCGCCCTTGCTCTATGAGTTTGTCGGCCTCGCGCCTTGAACAATAACCCGTTTCAGAAATTGCTTTGTTGAGTCTTTTATCCACAATTAAATGTCATTTCTAGGTCTGAAAAACAACCCCCTTAAAATTATGGCACCAATGGTTAAATATTGAAGTTCTGCCCTAAAAGGCAAACGAAATAGAGTAAAGAATACCCACGAGGCAAGCAAGATAGAGAC
>JAOARK010000376.1 GCA_025210575.1 Schleiferiaceae bacterium | reverse complement strand
CTTCTACCCAAATAGGGATGAATCAATTAAAAAGAGTTTTAAAATCTGCACAAAGTGACGATAATATAACCGCATTGTATTTAAATTTTTCAGGGTTACAAGCGGGCCCGGCTACTTTAAAAGAAATGCGCCAAGCTTTTACAAACTTTAAAGAGAATACGGAAAAACCGATTTACGCTTACGCAGAAGTCTATACTCAAAAATCACTCTATTTGGCCTCCGTTGCAGATAGCATTTTTATTCAACCTAATGGTATGATTGAACTTTCTGGTTTGAGTGCTAATGTTGCCTATTACAAGAATATGTTTCAAAAAATTGGAGTTAAACCTGAAATAATAAGGGGAAGCAATAACAAGTTTAAAAGTGCTGTTGAGCCTTTTATTGAAGATAGCATGAGCTACTCAAACCGTTTGCAATTAGAAACATTACTTGGTGATCTTTGGCAGGAATACGCTGGCGCAATTGCTGATGGACGAGGCTTGAAGATTGATGATATCCAGGTACTGGCTGATGATTTCGCAGTTCAATCTCCAAAGAAATCAGTCGAGGCTGGCTTAATTGATGCTCTTTGGTATCCCGATGAAATGGATGAACATCTAAGGAAGTTGGTGGGTGCTGAAACGGTAAAGGACATTGACTTTATTAGCCATGAAACTTATGATTTAGCCACTAAGACCATCAACACTTCTGCTCGAGACAAAGTTGCCGTTATTTATGCAATTGGTGATATTATGGGTGGCTCAGGAGATGAAAACACCATTGGTTCTGTAACAACGGCAAATGCTATTCGCAAAGCAAGATTGAATGACAGAGTGAAAGCAATTGTTCTCAGGGTAAATTCCCCGGGAGGGAGCTCATTAGCATCAGATGTTATTTGGCGTGAAATGAAGCTTGCTAAAGAAACTAAACCTGTTATTGTGTCTATGGGAGATTATGCTGCAAGTGGAGGTTATTATATTTCTGCACCAGCGGATACAATTTTGGCGCAGACCAATACAATAACGGGTTCCATCGGTATTTTTATGACTCTTTTTACTGCTGAAGAATTAATTGAAGACAAAATTGGTATCCACTATGATGTGGTAAAAACAGGAGAATTTGCTGATATACTTTCTTTAAACCGTTCTCTAAAGGAAACTGAAAAAATGAAATTGCAAAACTTGGTTGACGAGGGCTATGGTCAATTTCTAAGTTTGGTAGCAGAAGGAAGGTCACTGGATTCGGGTTATGTAGATAGTATTGGTCAAGGAAGGGTATGGTCAGGACAAAGAGCCATGGAATTAGGTTTGGTAGACCTTGAGGGAGGTTTAGATGATGCAATTGCAATAGCGGCAGAAAAGGCAGGACTCGAAGACTATAAACTTATGGAGCTACCAGTCCTCAAAACGGGCCTGCAAAAAATTATGAGCGAATTGCAAATGGCTAAAGCTAAAGAAGATATCCTGAAGGATGAGTTCGGAGAATTCTATGAACAATGGAAGCAGGTGAAAAAAGTAAAAAGCTGGAATGAACCACAAGCAAGAATGGAGTTTGAATTGAATATCAACTAATTGGAGAATAAGATACTTACAGGTCGAAAATTAGACCAAGCTCGCTTTGTTTATCTAACGCTTGCCGCTTTATTTATTGCGGCACTTATTACTTGCAACATTATTGCCAATAAGTTTGTAGAAATCGATTTGGGATTCAAAACATTCGTGATATCTGTTGGCGTATTGCCTTACCCTCTGACGTTCTTAATTACCGATGCACTTTCAGAAATATACGGGCGTAAAAAAACCAATGCTGTTGTTATTACTGGTTTTATAGCTAGTGGATTGGTGCTAGGAATTCTTTGGCTGGGTAATGCTTTCAATGCTATACCTGGAAGTATCGTAAACGATATGCAATACGAAACCGTTTTTGCGAATACTGGCAGAGTTATTCTGGCCAGTATGACGGCTTATCTTTTTGCTCAATTAATTGATGTTCGTCTGTTTCATTTTTGGAAAAATGTTACCAAGGGAAAACATCTATGGGTGAGGAATAATTTTAGCACCATATTTTCGCAATTGGCTGATACTTTTTTGGTAGTAACAGTCTTGTTTATTGGTGTTAAACCTGTGGGCGAGATTGCAGGTTTTATTATAGACGGTTGGTTGTTTAAAATGCTAGTGGCCCTAGTAGATACTTTATTTATCTATTTAATAATCTATATTTTCAGAACTGTTTTTGATCTAAAACCTGGACAAGAGATTGAATTTTAAATTTTCGCCTAAAGCGATGCGCCTCATAAAATGGGCGTTTCTAATTCTATTGATGGTATTCCTGTGGGATAAAATAGAGTCAGAACAAGTTCGTTTCCCCAAGGGGTTTTTCAATTCTATTTTGGGTCGTCCTATCATTCTGTTGCTACTTTTTAGTCTTACGGTGCTCAATTGGTACTTTGATACTTGGGCTTGGAGGAGTATATCATTGGCAAAAGAAAAATTAGAGTTTAAACAAGCTATTAAGGATAATCTTATTTCACAGTATTTAGGTCTATTAACCCCATTTGGATTAGGCGAGTACCGAATGAAGATGAGATCATTTGAGGGTAAAGAGCGCAATCAGAGTGTTGTCCAGACTTTGAGTTATAGATGGGCAAAGTCTATTTCAAAATTTGGAATAGGGTTGGTGGCTTTTTCTTTTTATGGTTGGTCAAAGCAAGGGCACCTGGTAATTATCATCTTAGTGTGGGTTGCATACATCTTAATGTTTAGATACTACAAGAGAGTATTGGCTTTTGGAGTAAAACTTATTAACCCAAGCAACAGTTATGAAATTGATCTTGACCTCATAGATATCAAAAAAGCGTTACTCCCAGGAGCCTTAAAATTTGTGTGCTATATACTTCAACTTTCAGTTTTGATTCATTTGTTTCAGGATCAGCTGTCTTTTGGAGAAACCACACTTTATTCTACTTTGATCTATGCTGCATCTTCTTTAATTCCTCAGTCCAGCTTTCTTGATCCTTTTATTAAAGCCACCTTGGCAAATTATTTGTTTTTAGACGTAATCGATCAAAGTGAGCATTTAGCCTCATTGTTCGTTGGTTGGATGATCAATTCTGGAATTCCAGCCATTTTTGGAGCAGGCCTTTGGTTCAGTCCTAAGAAAAAGAAAAAAAAATGAAAGAATTCTTTAAAGTACATCAGGGATATGTTTTAATAGATGACCATAACG
>JAOARK010000375.1 GCA_025210575.1 Schleiferiaceae bacterium | reverse complement strand
CCTTTATCATTTGAGCCATTGCAGTGGCATTGGGCTTTTCAAATTTTGCAGATGGGCTTTCCGCTGGATTTTTATCCTCAATGGATAAAGAACCTGTGGGACAAACGGCCATGCAATGCTGACACTTGAGGCAATAAGCTTCTTTTTCTGTTGTTATCTCTGGCCATTCGTTTAATTCAATGATTCTCATTGGGCAGTCTTTTGCACAAAGGCCACATTTAGTGCAACTTGATTCTTCTATTTTAAAGTTGAGCATAGTTCTATACTGTCAATTATTACTTTTAAGTACCACTTGGTTTGCAAAGTTCTTAATGCAGAATTTTAAATGGTTTTTGAATTCAAAGCATTTTGTATGAATTTCAAATGATTTGAACGAAGCTTATTTAATTTGGTACGTTTGCATCTCGTTTTCTTTCTCAAACCATTTGGCTGTCTTCGCAAAGAAATCGCTCATGTGTTTTGTTTTCAGATGACGATCAAGTGCTAGTTGTGATTCCCATCGTTCGAAAATAAATAAGTCTGAAGCAGCAGCATCTTTTTGGTAGATTTCATACTCGATGCAGCCTTCTTCTTTATAAACTATGGCAGATACTTCTTGAAAAGCATTCAGAAAGTTCTGTTTATGTTCTTTTCTGGGAAAGAGCTTAACAGTTGTAATAATCATATTTTGTCTGGTTTTTTGTGGTAAAACAAGAACAAAACTATTCTTTAAATCACTCCGGAATGTTTATATCATACATCTACCATAGTTACATGGGTGTGTAAAATGCTAACAATGAATAGATATAACAGGTGTTAATAACATGTTAATGGCACATCAGACTGGTAATAACTCTGCCTTGTGTTGCCTCACCCACTCCCTAAAAGTAGTCGATGCTTTTCCGGTGACGTAAGGGACATCATCTCTGATGGTACCCATGTAGGTCATACGCCCGTCTTGAATCTGTCGCATTATGTCAACCGCATTTTTAGCATAAGTAATTTCCACATCCGTATTACCGCTATTAAATAATGTCTCCAGTTCTTCAGGTTCTCTGATATCACAGGTGATCTTGCATTCCAGTTCTTCACTCAAAATTTCGGCCGCTTCATCTCCATTTAATGCCTCAGTGCTCAACCAGTAGGACTTACCGTTGTGTTTCTTTTCACCTTCTTCCAACACCGTGGCAGCCACACTGGCGGCATCATCTAAAGACGTCCAGCCCCAGCGTGCTTTACCCGAAAACATTACAAACTTGTTGTCAACAATGGGGGTTACGTTGATTAGGTTCTCCATAAAGTAGTTGGGGTGAAGGTTGGTCCAGGCAATTCCGCTGGCTTTAATATAAGTTTCCACTAACTGATGCCAGGCAAAATGCCCTTCGGTACAATCCCAGTTGGCAAAAATGCCCCAATGAACAATGTGAGACACATTGGCTTTAACAGCCGCATCGGTTAAGGTTTTTGTTTGTAAAAGCATATCAACCGTATATCCGGTTAAGATAAACAAGCGGTCGATACCAGCCAGGGCAATGCCAAATGTGCGTGGTTCATTCAAATCCAAGAGCACTGCCTCTTTACCTTCTGCCTGCCATTCATCCACTTGTTCCTGTCTTCGTGAGCAATAACGAATGTCCACCTGGTTATTGGCAAGCAGTTTTTCTACGATAATTCGGCCGGTCTGCCCGGTACAACCAACTACTAATACTTTTGCTTTCATTTTACCTCGTATGTTTGCATGTCATTTTCAACTTCAAACCAAGGGCTCACCTTTTCGAAAAACTCTTTCATATGAGGCGTTGCCAAATGGGCGTCTAATGCTGCCTGTGATTCCCAGCGTTCAAAGAGAAAAACATCTGAAGAAACCTCGTCTTTCTGATATATTTCGTATTCGAGGCATCCGTCCTCTTGGTAAACGGTTTCGGAAACTGCATTAAATGAATTTAAAAAATCCTGTTTATGCTCACTTTTTGGTGAGGCTTTTACTGTTACAATGATCATTACTTAAGTGTTTTATTGTTTTTTCTGTTTAAGATGCATGATACCGGTGCTGTGTCCCAACAGTGGTTGCAGGAAACGCATTTGGGTTTATAACTAGTCTCGTTTTGCCATTTATTCACTAGATCGGGTTCTGCGATCAATGGCCTGGCCAGGGAAAAGAACTTGACATCGGTTTCATTAAGAATAGTCTCCATTAACCGAGGCGTTCGATTGCCACCTACAAATGATACGGGGGCTTTAATTTGTGAAGCAATTTTTATAGCCGCCTCTTTATAGTACGATTGGGCCTCCTCTGCTTTCAGTTTGGTACGGACGATTGGTAAATTAGGATTGACAGAAAGACTGCCGGCACTTAACTCAATTAAATCAATGCCTATCTCGTCCAGTTTTTTGCAAACTTCTTGTGCTTCTTCAAAAGTTAAGCCTTCGCCTTGTTCCAATAAATCATCGTAGTTCATTTTGATCATTACCGGAAAATCTTTCCCAACGCGCTTACGCACCTCCGCAACAATTTCGTATAGCATGCGGGCTCTATTATGAATGTCACCTCCGTATTCATCTGACCTCCGATTGAAAAACGGAGTTAATAGCATGCTTAGAAAGTAGCCATGGGCCGCATGAAACTGAACGGCATCATAACCTGCTTTTTTAGTACGATAAGCGGCATCACCAAAAGCGATTCTTATCTTTTCAAAATCCCTATATGAGGCTTCTTTGGGAGTGATACCCGTCATTCGGTTTTTAACAGCAGAGGGACCAATAAAGGTCATTTCACTGGCATTGGGATGTGTACTGGCCGAACCACCAT
>JAOARK010000374.1 GCA_025210575.1 Schleiferiaceae bacterium | reverse complement strand
GAAGGGTCAGATGGTATTTCAGGATCTGGACATCAAATCAGTCATAACAGCTGGCAAAGCTCTACAGGGACCATAGAGACTAGTTTGGCCTATGCAAGCAAACCGGATTTTCTAACGAATGCACAATTTGGAGGAATTGGATACCCCAATTTTGGTACAACAGCTCAAAACCCAGCAAGTTTGAGGTACGCAGCTATGAATTATATCGATGCGGGGTGTGGTTACCATGTTTGGGAAGGAACTGCTTGGAGAGGAAATTTTGTTCCTGATATTGAATCAGATAATTTCAATTTAAGGATACACAACGGGAATGTTTGCCAAATCAATTTTGATGTTGATGCTGTAAATGTTGAGGTTGAACCTGGAGGAAGGTTAGAGTTGATGTCCGGAAGTACCTTGAATTTAGATACCGTTTGGTTGAAAAGTGATGCTTCTGGTTACGCACAATTCTTAGGAGATATAACTTATCCTGCAATTTTTGAAAGAAGTATCAATTCATCTGGATGGCATTTTCTCTCTGTACCCTTGACAGGCGGAGATTTTTCTCAAATAGAAAAAGAAGTGTTAGTCAACTATGCAGGTAACCCAAACAACCCAAGTGCTTTTGTTTGGGATCCGGTTACGGCAAACTATGTGGCCGTTTCTTCTAATGCGGATGTTGTAAATGGAAAAGGATTTAACTTTTACGTGAGTGATGATTTTGTAAAAAATGGAAAAGGAATAAATGGCGATGGAAAATTACCAGTAAAACTGACCTTTAAGGGTAACCTTGTCAACGGGATGATTTCGAATTCCCTTGGGTTAGGAACCGCTTCAGATGCAACAGGAGATCCTACGGGATGGAACATGTTGTACAATCCTTATCCATGTTCTATTGACCTTGATCAGCTTTTCAATGGTATGCCTGCAAACTATCAGATTGGGGCGCATGTTTTTAATCCTGCTACGGGTACATTTGAGATTAGAGCCACCACGGCAATCAACAATGGTAATGCAACGACTATTGCTCCGGGTCAAGCATTGTTCGTTAAGCTTGATGCAGGAGCAGATGTTAATTCAGGGTTTTACGATTTTGGAAACTCAGTGAAAACGATAAGTTCAGTATCTCCACTTTATAAAAACCAAAATGAGTGGATAAAAATTAATGTGGCTTCCAAAAGTGATACAGTTAGAGGTTTTGTTTATCTAGATGAAAGTGGTACTCATTATTATAATGAACACGCAGACGTTTCTGTAATGGCTATAGATAGCACTCAGCTTAAGTTGTCGATTATAAAACAAGGCAACTCTAAAAGCAGAAATTTGGGTATAGCCAAATTTGATAGAGATGTAAAGGAAATTCCATTAAGAATTCAACCGCAAGGTGGTGTTGTTAGTATTAGAATTGAAAAAAACTTAGTTGGAAAAGAGTTCTACCTTAAGAATAGATTGAAAAATACAACCTCAATCCTACCAGGTGGTCGCTGCGTTCAAATATCTGTTGAAGAAACAGATCAATTCAGTTTGATCTTGGCCGATGATTATCCTGAAAAAGGAACACCATTGGCAAAAGCAAGAATTGAGAATGGTTTTCTTAGGCTGTTTTATGAAACGGACTTTCAGTTTTCTACTCAAGCCAGTTTATTCTCAATCAGTGGTCAAGAGCTATTTAAATCTCAAAAGCAATTAGCCCATCAAAAAGTGGAATGGTATATAGGGGATTTAGCCCCTGGGGTTTACTTGATTGTTTTGAATGAAGGTGGTGTAGTGAACAGTATTAAAATCACTATGCAATAGGCTAAACTTCAATGCTGAAGATAAGGGAGTAGCCCTTAAATTTGCGGCCTTAAATTTTACAGCATGAAGTGTGGTATAGTGGGTCTTCCCAACGTTGGTAAATCAACATTGTTTAATTGTTTAAGTAATGCGAAAGCGCAAGCTGCCAACTTTCCATTTTGTACAATAGAACCAAATATTGGAACCGTGAATGTTCCAGATGCAAGATTAGAGAAGTTAGAATCTTTAGTTAATCCTGAGAAAGTGATTCCTGCCACAGTCGAGATCGTAGATATCGCAGGATTGGTAAAAGGTGCAAGTAAAGGAGAAGGTCTTGGTAACCAGTTTTTAGGGAACATCCGCGAAACGAACGCCATTATTCATGTATTGCGTTGTTTCGAAAATGAAAATGTTGTTCATGTAGATGGAAGCATTGACCCCATACGCGATAAAGAAACTATAGATTTCGAACTTCAGTTAAAAGATTTAGAAACGGCTCAAAAGCGTTTCGAAAAAGCACAAAAACTGTTCAGAACTGGAAGTAAAGAAGGAAAGAGGGATTTTGCCTTATTCGAAAGAGTTATTGCTCATTTAGAGTCGGGAAAGTCGGTTCGATCTATTGAACGCACCGAAGAAGAGGAAATCTTGATCAAAGAGATGCAGTTCTTAACAGATAAGCCAGTATTATATCTATGTAATGTTGATGAAGCAGCAGCCGTAAATGGCAATGAATATGTTGATCGTGTTAAGAAAGTTGCGGAAGAAGAAGGAGCAGGTGTACTTTGGTTAGCTGTTGGTACGGAGGCAGATATCAACGAGTTGGAAGATTATGAAGAGCGCCAAATGTTTTTAGATGATCTTGGATTGGAAGAGCCAGGTATAAACCGCGTAATTAGAGCTGCATATAGCTTATTGAAATTACAGACTTATTTTACCGCTGGACCTAAGGAAGTTCGCGCTTGGACAATTAAAGAAGGATTTACTGCTCCTCAGGCTGCAGGGGTTATTCATACTGATTTTGAGAAAGGATTTAT
>JAOARK010000373.1 GCA_025210575.1 Schleiferiaceae bacterium | reverse complement strand
GTAGCTTACTGGGGCGTAAGATTAACCTACAATTGGTACAGAGGTTGGCCAAATTTAAAACACGAAGATTGGCGTTATGCCGATTTAAAAGCGAAAACAAAATTCTTTTATCCTTTTGTAAATCTCACTGGGATTCATTTAATGCCTACGCTGATGGTCTTTGCAGGAGCACTGCCTTTGCAATATGCTTTGACAGCAAACACTCCTCTTAATTTATACGACATTATTGCAATATTAATTACGGTGATCGCACTGTACTTCGAAACGGTTGCTGATGAGCAATTATTAAAATTTAGAAATAACCCTGACAGAAAAAAAGGAGAGATCTTAAGTACGGGTTTATGGTCTTTATCGCGTCACCCGAACTATTTTGGTGAGACATTTTTTTGGATAGGACTTTTCGTTTTTGGATTGGCTGCTGATGGCCCTGTATGGCCGATGGTATTGGGACCAATATCAATGCTTGGTCTATTTCTAGGCATCTCTATTCCAATGATAGATAAGAGAATGTTGGCCAGTAAACCTGGTTACGAAGAACGAATGAAAACAACGCCTGCTTTTTTCCCGTGGTATAAAAAAGTGATCTGATGGATCCTAAAATTAAGGCTCTTCTCCTTCTTGCTAAATCTTTGAGCTGGATCTCAATTATAGTTTTGGTTTTGGGTGGGCTAGCCTTGATGATTCCTTCAATAAACGAAATTGCTATAAAAGAAGAACCACAGATATTTTGCGGCACATCTTATCTTCCCAGTTACAAAGTCACTTCAAACAAGCTATTCAAGTATAACTGTGCATCCTGCCATGGATACAATAGAAAGATGGTTGCTATCTCTATGATAGAAGCCAAACAAAAAAATGAGAGTCAATGGATTTGGCACTTTGTAATGCATGAGCAGGAGCTGCTTGATGCAAAAGACAGTTCGGCTTTAGCCGTGAACCAAATAGCGATTGAAGGGATGAACTGGAAACACAATTTCGAAACCTATTTAGATTCTACCAAGCTCTGGGAGTTTATTGAATTAATAGAATGAAAAAAGCCGCTCTAAAAGAACGGCTTTGATATCATTTCAAGAATTGCGTCTTATTTCTTAAAGAAATCTTTAGCTAAATCTTTGTTAATCACTTTTTCTTCAAAAGAATAGGCTCCTGTTTTATCAGACTTAACTGCTTTTACCACTTTCGTGTACATCGCAGAACCCTCTTTCTTTAATGTTGCTACTACCTTCTTAGCCATCGTTTAAAATTTTATAGGGTTTTTACTTACTTAATTTCTTTGTGTACGGTCATCTTTTTCAAGATGGGGTTGTACTTCTTCAACTCCAAACGGTCTGGAGTATTTTTCTTGTTCTTAGTACTAATATATCTAGAAGTACCTGGCATGCCAGTGCCTTTGTGCTCTGTGCATTCTAATATAACCTGAACTCTGTTACCTTTCTTTGCCATTTCTTACAATTATTTTGTTAGAAACCCATTCTCACGAGCTTCCTTTATTACAGCAGAAATTCCTTTCTTGTTGATATTCTTTAACGCAGAAGTAGACACTTTCAAAGTAACCCACTTATCTTCTTCAGGGATGTAAAAGCGTTTCTTAGTTAAGTTAACACTAAACTTACGCTTGTTTTTCTTGTTCGAGAAAGAAACGTGGTTTCCTACCATCGCTCTCTTTCCAGTTAAATCGCAAACTCTTGACATGATCTTATATCTTTATTCCTGTTGCCTAAAAAATTGGGGTGCAAAGAAAAGTATTATTCTCGACATAGCCAACAAGGTTTTTTATAAAATTTCACACTTTGTTGCTTGCCATTCTATTGACGCTCAGGCCGCAAATATAAAGGGTTTCACTAAAGCAAAAGTTCTCTAAGCATATTCATGCCCATAAAAGTTGTTTTCTTAATGTTTCTTATTCGGTTATTACCGAAGCTAAACTTTTGGGCTTTTGTTCCTTTTGGTCCCGAAACGGCAATCCATATGGTTCCAACAGGCTTTTCTTCCGTCCCACCATCTGGACCGGCTATACCACTTGTAGCTATAGCGTAATGGGTCCCAATGGCATTCTTTACTCCTTCTGCCATTTGACGAACTACTGGTTCGCTTACTGCACCATATTCAATTAAGTCGCTTTCTTTTACTCCAAGTATGTTTTGTTTTACCTCATTAGCATAGGCCACTACACTACCGTTAAAATAAGCTGATGACCCAGCTACAGAAGTAATCATTCTGGCAATGTTTCCACCTGTACAACTTTCGGCTGTAGCCAAAGTTGCCTTGCGATCTTTTAATAGCTTTCCTAGTATAATCTCAAGTGTATCGCCCTCCTCACCATAGATGTGCTTTTCAATTAATGGCTTCACCTTGCTCACGGCTTCACTTAAAATACTTTGCAAGCGCTCCTCATTTTCTCCTTTAATGGTCAATCTCAATTTTACCATGCCTGGAGAGGGCAAATAGGCTAGACTTAATTCAGAATGAAGTTCGTTCTCCCAATCCTTAATCATTTCTGCAAGGAAAGACTCTCCTACTCCTTGCGTTAAAAGCGTATGATGTAAGACTACACCCGTATTCAATTTTTCTTTGATCAACGGAAGAATGTGCGTGTTTACGATATGTTTCATTTCATAAGGAACACCGGGCATTGAAATGTAATACGTTCCATGTCTTTCAAACAACATACCTGGGGCAGTTCCCATTTCATTCAACAACATCTTAGAGGCACTCGGGACAAAGGCTTGTTGTCGATTCACTTCAATTACCTCACGATTAAACATTTTGAAAATGCGCTCTACGTTATCATAAGCCTCTTGATTAAAAACCAGTTCCCCACCAAAATATTCGTTCAAAGTATGCTTTGTAATATCATCCCTTGTTGGCCCTAGACCTCCTGTAATTAACACCAGCTTTGTAGTTGGTTTTATCAAGTCCAACGCCTCAATAATCCCAGACTTTGTATCTCTCACCGAAAGTACACGATCTATATCAACACCCGCATCATTCAAGGT
>JAOARK010000372.1 GCA_025210575.1 Schleiferiaceae bacterium | reverse complement strand
TAAATTTTACATTGAAGTAGGTCCAGCAGGATTTGCGCAAGGAACTGGAGCTGTAGATTCATCTTTAACGACAAGTTACACTGCCTCAGGATTAGCTGGCGGAATGTGGTGGGATGTTTACATTCAGGCCGATTGTTCGGGATCCAACAATGGTTTTTCAGCATGGTCTGGACCTTACAACTTTAGAACCTTTCAAACAGCCCCTTATGCTGAGAATTTTGATTCAACTGGTTTTACTCCAAACTTATATTGGAGCAAAGCTGAAGGTCTAATCGGAAACCCAACAACGTTTACCTCTAATTATAGCGGTTGGTATGAAGACGGTTGGTTAAACAATGGTTGGAATGGTTCTGCTCGTGTAAACATTAACAACTGGTCTGGAGACGTTGATGAATGGTTCTTTACTGAGGAGATTGATTTGGGCACAAGTAACAACTGGGAGGTATATTTTGATGCCGCATTAACCGCAGCCTACTCCTCAGCATTAGGAACGTTAGAGGCGGATGACACGCTAAAAGTTGTCGTTTCAACAGATGCCGGCTTAACCTGGAATGACTCAAATACCATCTTGGTGATTGATCAAAGTAGTAACCTTTCTAATATCTCGCAATCATTTGCGGCAAGCCTTGCCGGCTATAGCGGTATTATTAAAATTGGATTTTATACAGAATCAACAGTTGCAAATACCAGTGGTTTAGATCTTTTTATAGACAACTTTGAAGTCCGCGTGCCTCAAGCCTGCCCTGCGGCATCTGGAATTCATGGAAAAAACATTACAGCTAATACTTTAACCATAGGTTGGAACAGCTCTCCTTCTACATCGAGCTATATGGTTGAATTCGGGCCATCTGGATTTGTTCAAGGAACAGGAACTTCTTTGTCTTCAATCACAACAGATTCGGTAAACGTTTCTGGTTTAAATCCAGTCACTCAATATGATTTTTATGTGATTAGCATCTGTGGAACTGATACTACTGTTTCAGGCCCTACAACAGTATTAACTGGATGTCCAGCGGTGCATAGCACACCTTATTTTGAAAACTTTGACATTCTCAACGCTGGTAGTCCACCCGCAAATGGAGAATGGATTAACTGTTGGAATTCTGACAATTTTACAGGTTACCAATTTAGGTGGGAAGCTGGAGATGGTGCCTATCCATGGGCAAGTACAGGTCCATCAGCTGACCACACATCAGGAACCGGTATGTACATGTTTGCAGAATCTGGAAACCCTGGAGCAAAAACCAACCTTGTTGCCGGACCTTTTGATTTAAGCACTTTACAGCAGCCCATGATTTCTTTTTGGTACCACATGTATGGTTTTGATATGGGCTGGTTACATGTAGATATCTCTAAAGATGGTGTTAACTGGGATGAAGGGACCTATACCCTTGCTAAAGAGCAACACTCTTCTCAAACCGACCCATGGAGCGAGGCTAAGCTAGCGCTATCTCAATATGTTAACGACACCATTTATGTGCGCTTTAGAGCTGTAAAAGAGGCCGGGTATAACGGCGATATGGCTATTGATGACTTTTCAATCGGAGAAGCTTCAGGGTGTATCTCTCCATCAGGATTGAGTGCTTCAAACCTTACTTCAACCTCTGCTGATTTAGTTTGGGGTTCTTACAGCACCCCTTCTTCAATAGAGTGGGGGCCGCAAGGCTTTGTTCAAGGTACAGGAATCGGCAATCTAGTGACTGGAATAAACGGGACTTCTTTACCTATTTCAGGATTAACCCCGAATACTGCGTACGATTTTTATGTGAAAGACACTTGTAATTTGAATAGTTGGGTAGGTCCAATGACGTTCTACTCAGCCTGCACAGGACCGTTGTCTGGAACATATACCATTGGGGGCGCTCCTGGTGCTACCAA
Organism: Schleiferiaceae bacterium; assembly: GCA_025210575.1. Taxonomy (GTDB): domain Bacteria; phylum Bacteroidota; class Bacteroidia; order Flavobacteriales; family Schleiferiaceae; genus JAOARK01. The sequence continues at coordinate 1,184 of JAOARK010000372.1, read as the reverse complement.
CTTTGAAAACTTTGGCTTGGCTATTCAAGCTTTATCTAACTGTGGTGTATCGTCAGCGGTTACATTCAACCTCATGGGGATTAATGACACCGGCAACTATATAATTCCAGAAATAGCTGGTGCATCGGCATCAAATACCATCGAATTTATTGGAACAGGAAATGACTATATCTACGGTACTTCGTCATTCAATTATACAATGCATTTTGATGGTGCATCTTATATAACACTTCGAGGAATCGTAATTAAAAACTCGGCCTCTCCTATTAGTCTTTGGATGAACAATAACACGCACCATGTTAGTATTGATAGCTGTGAATTACATGGAATGACAGGTGCTACATTTAATTCCTCAGTAATTGCCGCCACAAACGTTGCAACGTCTTTAACTTCAATTGGTAACAACGCAAATAATATTAGTATTACCAATAACGATATCTACAATGCTTACCAATCTATTAGTATGTATGGTGATGCTGATAATCGTAATTCTAACCTCAACATTTCTGGGAATACATTTAATGGTGTAGATCAAAGAGGGGTTCGCGTACATGGATATGATACCGTTGCAATTAACAACAACTCGATGCTTAATGTGGCGTCTCAATGGGGTGGAACTGGAATAACACTATTCTATTGTGACGAACTTCAAATTAACGCTAACAACATTAGTCTTGAAGGTACGGTACTTGAAATCTCAAATTCAAATACAGCAAGCAATGCCTCAACTGAGATTGTAAACAACATGTTTGTTGGAAAAGGACAATACGCAAGAACGGTTTACTTCACAAACGTGAATAATGTTGACTTCTTCCACAATTCTGTTTCTGGTGGAGAAGATGCGCTTTACATTACGGCTTATTTGTCTGCGAATAACTATGACATTCGAAACAACATTCTTCATAGCCCGACAGGTAGAGCATATTATAAAAGTGCTACTGCTGCAGATACAAATTATGTTATTGACTACAATCTATTCTATTCAGGAGGTTCTACCCTAGCTTCAGATGGTGGCCTTCACACAGATTTGGCTGCATGGAAAAGCTCAGCTCCTTCTTTTAATATGAACTCTATAGAAGGAGACCCCATTTTTACATCTGTAGATGACCTGCATATTTTAGGTACTCTTCCAAATGACGTTGCAGACAATTCGCTAAACATTGCAACTGATATTGATGGAGATG
>JAOARK010000371.1 GCA_025210575.1 Schleiferiaceae bacterium | reverse complement strand
CCTGAGATCTTGGAGAATACAGAAAAGCTTTTAGAGCAATGCAGTATTTACTTTGAGTTGGGGCAAGATGTAGAGCCTAAAAACCAACGATGCTACACGGGGAATGAAGAGCTAGATTTCCGTTTGATGCGCAAACTGGCTTACGCGGGCATGAAATACCGTTATAGGAGGCCTGGTAAGCGGATTTTTAACCGACTGGAAAAGGAATTAGAGATCATTAGAGATAAGGGTTTTGTCTCTTATTTCCTGATCAATTGGAAGATATTAAAGTATGCTCGAAGCAAGGGGTATTTCTATGTGGGACGTGGAAGTGGCGCTAATAGTATCGTTGCTTATTTATTGAGAATCACAGATGTAGACCCTGTCGAGTTAGACCTTTACTTCGAGCGTTTTATCAACTTGTATCGTAAGAATCCACCTGATTTTGACATTGATTTTTCATGGACAGACCGCGATGATGTAACCCGCTTCATTTTTGAGCGTTTCCCAAATTCATCGCTTTTAGCGGTGTACAACACTTTTCAGTACAAAGCGGTGGTGCGTGAGTTGGGGAAGGTATTCGGGTTACCCAAACATGAAATAGATGTATTGAGTAGTGGGAAATTTGATGTAAGCAAGCTGGATCACCTGAATAAACTGGTGTTGCAGTATGGTTCTTTAATTCAAGGGTTTCCGAATCATTTAAGTATCCATGCCGCGGGAATTTTGATCTCAGAGAAACCTATCCATTATTATACAGCTACGTTTATGCCGCCTAAGGGTTATCCCACCACACAGTTCGATATGATCGTAGCAGAAGACGTGGGGCTTTACAAGTTTGATATCTTAAGTCAGCGGGGTTTAGGGAAGATCAAGGACACTTTAGATGTTATTCGTTACAACCATCCTAAAGCCAAGCCAATAGACATCCATGACATTCATCGCTTTAAGCGAGACCCACGCGTAAAAGAGTTGTTGCGCAACGCCAAGGCTATTGGTTGTTTTTATGTGGAGTCTCCCGCTATGCGCATGTTGTTAAAGAAACTTCAGGTAGATAATTATCTAGGGCTAGTGGCGGCCAGCTCTGTGATCAGGCCAGGAGTGGCTAAAAGCGGCATGATGCGGGAGTATATTTTACGGTATCGTTATCCGGAGAAGCGCAAAGAAGCGCATCCGGTTATGCAGGAGTTAATGCCAGAAACCTATGGGGTGATGGTATACCAAGAAGATGTGATCAAGGTGGCGCACTTCTTTGCAGGTCTGTCTTTGGGGGAAGCAGACATGCTGCGAAGGGGAATGAGCGGTAAGTTTCGTTCTCGGGAGGAATTCGCAAAAGTGAAGCGAAAGTTCTTTGAAAACTGTGAGGAGAAAGGACATAGCAGAACTTTAACAGAAGAAGTGTGGCGCCAAACGGAGAGTTTTGCTGGTTACGCCTTTGCAAAAGGACATTCGGCCAGTTACGCGGTAGAGAGTTACCAGAGTTTGTTTTTAAAAGCGTATTACCCGCTAGAATACATGGTGGCCACCATCAACAACTTTGGTGGCTTTTACCGCACAGAACTTTACGTACACGAGGCTCGGATGCACGGGGCGGACATTTGTGCGCCCTGTGTAAACCGTAGTCGCTACGAAACGGTGATCATAGACAAGGAGATATTTCTGGGCTTTATTCTTCTGCATCAGTTAGAAATAAAGACAGCTAAGCAAATTGTAGCAGAAAGAGAGCAGAATGGCGCTTTCGCGGATTTCAATGATTTTGTAACCCGAGTGCCGATCTCGGTTGAGCAGGCCAGTATTCTCATTCGGATAAATGCATTTCGTTTTACGGAAAAAGACAAGCGCACACTGCTTTGGGAGGCACATTTTAAACTAGATAAGAAGCCGCCTAAAGAATTTGAACCCGATCTGTTCAGGCTGCAGCCCAAAGAGTTCAAGATCCCAACTTTAGAGAATGTGAACTACGCAGATGCTTTTGATGAAATGGAGATCATCGGTTTTCCACTGAATAACCCATTTACATTATTGGTAGAACAGCCTAAAGAACAGGTGCTAGCCAAAGATTTGGTAAATCATAAAGGGAAGTTTGTAACGGTAACAGGTTATCTGGTAACGGTTAAGAACACGATGACTGCAGGAGGAAAGAAGATGCATTTTGGTGCCTTCTTAGACCATGAAGGACAATGGTTAGATACAGTTCATTTTCCACCTGTGGCAGAGCGCTACCCCTTTCGAGGGCGTGGTGTATATACTGTGGTAGGAAAGGTTATGGAAGAATTTGACTGTTACAGTATAGAAGTAGAGAAGATGTATAAATCAGCGATCATCGAAGATCCGAGGTATTCGGAGAAGAGCTTATCGGCTTAGCTCTTTTATTGAAGGTCGTATAGTGTAAAGAAAAAAGAAATTGAAGTCAGTTGTACACATGGATTTGGACACGTTTTTCGTGTCGTGCGAGCGTCTGTTAGACAGTCGTTTAAATAACAAGCCCATCTTGATTGGAGGAACCAGTGATAGAGGGGTGGTGGCTTCGTGTAGTTATGAGGCACGTAAATTCGGCATACATTCAGCTATGCCTATGCGTCAAGCTAGGCAGTTGTGCCCAGAAGCGATCATCATCCGCGGTAACAGCGGTACGTATACCAAATTCTCCAAAATGGTTACAGAGATCATTGCGGAAGATGTGCCACTCTATGAGAAGTCGTCTATTGATGAATTTTACATAGACCTTACCGGGATGGATAAGTTCTTTGGGAACTTAAAACTGGCTTCAGAGTTGAGACAGCGTATTATGAAAGAAACAGGCTTACCCATTTCTTTTGGATTGTCTACCAATAAAACGGTTTCTAAGATCGCTACAGGAGAGGCAAAACCCAATAACCAGATAGATGTAGTTAAAGGGGAAGAAAAGCCTTTTTTGGCGCCACTTTCGGTCAAAAAGATCCCTATGGTGGGAAGCAAGACCTATCAAGTGTTGTGTAACCTAGGCGTGAGACGTATTTTAACCATGCAAGAAATGCCTATTGAGTTGATGGAGAAAGTGTTTGGTAAGAACGGCCGAGTGCTTTGGAAGAAGGCCAATGGCATAGATAACTCTCCGGTAGTACAGCACAGCGAGCGCAAGAGTATTTCTACCGAAAGGACTTTTGATAAAGACACCATAGATACCACTAAACTGAAAGGGATTTTAACTGCTATGGCTGAAAACTTGGCTTTCCAATTGAGGCGGGGGGAAAAATTGACTGCCTGTGTTACGGTAAAGGTGCGTTATTCAGATTTCAACACACATACACTGCAAAAGCGTATTCCTTATACTTCTGCAGATCACGCTTTAATTCCTTTGGTTTTAGAGATGTTTGAGAAACTTTATAACCGTAGGCTTTTAGTGCGCTTGATAGGTGTACGCTACAGTAGTTTGGTAGGGGGTGCTTATCAGATCAACCTGTTTGAGGACAACGAAAAGCATATCAATCTTTACCAAGCGATGGATAAAATGCGGATTCGCTATGGAGACCGAGCGGTGTTACGTGCTTCAGGTATAGGCGCACGAACGATTAGCAGATTCAATCCATTTAATGGAGAGCCGCCACCATTGTTGGCTAATCGTAGAAGTTAAAAAAGAAGAAGATTATATTTCCAAAACCAAAAGAAAGACTATGATCATAAGCGAAAGCTTTATATACCTAGAATTACATAAAACTGGCTGTACGTACACAAGAGATATTCCATTACAAGTGAAGGCGTTAAACCCCATAGCTGTGGGTAAACACAACGTTATTGAAGAGCTTCCAGGTGAAAAAAAACACGAAACGCCAAGTAAGATAATTTTCGGGAACATTAGAAACCCATGGGATTGGTATGTTTCACTTTGGGCATTCGGTTGTATGAAAAAAGGAGGGCTTTACAAAAAATTCCCAGATAACATAGACTACAGTTCATTGACGGGTTGGAAAGAAATGCTAAGGAGAATAAGAGATAATGAACTAATCAACACACAAAAAGAAAAATTATATGCTAAAGCGGCTGACCCCGAAGAATTTAAAACTTGGTTGAAAATTGTCTTGAATCGAAAAGCTTCCCTAGGAGAAGGGTATAAGCAAAGTGAAATCTCAAAAGAAGTAGGGTTGATGACCTACCGCTACTTAAAAATGTATACCAAAAATGGTGTGAAAGCTGTTCAAAAATTTAAAACCCTGCAAGACGCCAAGGATCATGACTTTACTAACACTCTTCTAAAATTTACAATAAGAAATGAAAATATAAACGAAGATTTACTCAAGCACGCACTTGATATTCATGTTGATCAAAGTGAACTTCTCAAAATATTGGATGAGTCAAAAAAAAGAACAAACAGCTCTAAAAGAAAAAAATATACCCATTACTATGATGAAGAAAGCATTGAGTTAGTTAGGAAGAAAGAGAAACTAATCATTGATAAATATAACTATACATATGATTAGAAAAGGAAGAGGAGCTCAACTCAATCCACATAGTCGATTTGAATCTATAGTTTATGAAAAGCTGGATGAATACAAGGAGTTTGCTAGACTAGAAGGTGAAGAGGAGAGCAACAAAACAAGGTATATTGAAGTGTTCCCCAAGTCTATTGTAAACAAGGTAGATAGCCCTGATGTGCCAATGGATTGGTCCATGAATCCTTACCAAGGTTGTGAGCACGGCTGTGCTTATTGCTACGCAAGGCCCACACATGAATATTGGGGCTACAGCAGTGGTTTAGAATTTGAAAATACCATATTGATCAAAAAGAATGCACCACAATTGTTGGAAGAAAAATTTAATTCCAGAAGTTGGAAAGCGGCTCCCATCATGTTGTCTGGAAATACAGATTGCTATCAACCCATTGAGCGAAAAGAGGAAATAACTAGAGCCATTTTAAAGCTGTGTTTAAAGTACAAGCACCCTGTTGGAATCATTACTAAAAATGCATTGGTGCTGAGGGATTTAGATGTATTGACCAAGCTGGCCAAACTCAATCTGGTAAAGGTGAATTTGAGTATTACAACCCTCAACGAAGAATTAAGAAGAAAACTTGAGCCCAGAACGTCTTCAGGAAAGAACAGAGTTTATGCCGTAAAAAGGTTAGCTGAAACAGGGGTGCCAGTATCAGTATTGATGGCACCTGTAATTCCTGGATTAAATAGTAATGAAATTCATGAAATTTTTAAAACAGTAGGGCAAGCAGGAGCAAGAGTAGCTTTTCATTTAATGGTTCGTTTGAATGGTCCGTTACAGCCAATTTTTAAAAAATGGCTTGAGCTAAATTTTCCAGACAGGGCAGAGAAAGTTCTGAATCTCATAAAGGAATCTCATGGTGGAAAACTGAATGATTCTAGGTATAAAACTAGAATGAGGGGCGAAGGAGCTTATGCTAGAAGCCTCAGTAATATTGCAAATAATGCAAGATTAAAATACTTTGAGCAAGTTGAGAATATAAAATTAAACTGTGAACTCTTTGAGAAAAACCCTAGTGGTCAAATGAGGTTAGAGTTTTAAGATTTGTTCAACGTGATGGTTTTGATATTCATCTGTTACAAAAAGCATATAAACACCTGGTTTTATTGAACTTATATTAATGGTATTATGCTCTTCACTAGCAGACGTATTGATAACTTCCTGCCCCAAATGGTTAATCACACTAATCTTTACAGAAGATTGAAGTCCAATTAACTTTATTTGCGAAGAAGCTGGGTTTGGCGCACATTTTAATTGAGACAATGCATCCTCATTTATTGAAATAAAGCCAAAAGAATTAGTGGCCACATCTAGCTGAATGGTAGAGCCATAATCTGTGTTGTTAAAAGCACTTGCCTTCGCAGTAAATCTCATATTAGCAGAATGGTATTGCTCAATATTTTGGATTGGTCCGAATTCCAACCACCCCGTTTTGTAATTAATCACACTAGAGGGGGCTTGTCCAACAGAATAGAACCACTCTTGGTTCATAGGGCTTTCACACATTGTACCATTTAAATAGAATCCTGCAACAAACTTCTCTAAATGCAATGCGCTTGACTTATTATTAATAAAGAAATTGAATTTGGCTCTGATATAATCTTCACCGTTGCTTTTAAACTTCACTAAAGAGTCGATGCTACATTGAGTGAGCTGAAGATTAAAATTAGTAGGTAACGAATTGTTTAAAGGATAGATACCTAGGAACCAAGGGTGAGACATTTTTACACCATAATAATGTCCTTTTACACCAAAAGTTACTACTCTGTTATCTTGAATTTTAAAATTCTTGAGTTGAGTATCACTTGTTCTTAAACCTATGGTGAAATAATTAGCTACAAAACTGAAATTACTGTCTAATGTAAATACTTTGTTTCCATCTAATAAGTAAAGCCTTGCGTCACTGGCATCCATCAAATTTGGTGCACCAATATTAAAAGGCCCACTTATCAAATCTAAAGAGTCTTGAATGGAGAGACTTTTGTTATATCGAATTACAAAGAAGTTGGAGGCTGCATAGATTTGATTTTCAGATTGATCAATGGAAAGAAGTCTTACACTTTCATTGAGTAAGGTATCTGGCTGTTGAATATCAAAGTTTTTAAAAGCAAACAACCCGCTGCCAGAGGCTACAATTATGTCATTATTCACCGTCTGTACACTTGCAATATTACCCACGTTCTTTACAATGTGAAAGGTACTATCCAAACTGTAATCATATATAAACACATCTGATTGCGTATAAAAGCCTTGTCTGTGATTTCCAGCGTTAAACAATCCCATAACCACATCGTTAGTGTTTATTACAGGAATTGATTTTAATTCTTGATAGGATTTTCCACTTAGGTCGTAATGACCTAGAAAAAAATTGTTTGGTGAAGAACAAGTTCCTTTTGTTCCTGCCACTATAAGTGAATCACCCTTTTGGTAAAGCGCTTGAGCAGAATAATATGAATAAACAGGAGAAATAATTTCAATTGAATCTATATGTAAACCCTGGTTATCATAAACCTCTATCAGCGTATAAAAGTCTTTATTGTCTGTGTTTTGAAGGGTTAGAGGAAAGTAATATTCTGAACTAATTTCTGCTTGCCCTGATTGACAAAAAGCGCTTGGCATGTCAGTAACCATAACACCTAATTGACTTTGTGCTACGAAAGAACACATAAGAAAAAGAGTTAGGGTTAAATGCTTCATAAGATAGGTTAAACTAATATAGGCTAATCTACTACGTTTTGCTTAAATGCAATGTTAAAGGTCTTAAACGACTGGTTTTACCGAGTTAAAGTAATTCTCAATTAGCAAAGTCAATCAACCTTCGAGATCTCCTTTTCAATAATATCTTCTATTGTTGATAGTGTTTTTTTATCCACATATTTTTGAGTCTTGGCTTGTTTCTTCATGTATTTAAACATGCTTTTTTTGTTGATTTCATAAAGAACAAAAACCGTGTAACGCTCTCCATTGAAATACTTTTTCTGATCTACTTTTCTAACATCTGCAAGATTTGTATTTACAACTTCCCTAGATAGAGATTGGAACTTCTCGTAAACCTCTGCTGAATTGTTGTTTTCATTTTGAAGAAGATAGGCATCAGCTAATTCCTTCATAGTAACATTTACTTGAGAAGCTAATTCTGCTTTGGCATCAATGTCCGCTTTCTTTTCCGCTACGTTGTCTTTAGAGCTTTGCCCTTTACCACTTCCTCTAAATGTTTTTTTATCGGTCATGTATTTTCCAGAAGAGAAAGGGTCTTTCACTTCATCTCCATAAAGGTTGTTTTTGCTCTTGCATGAAACGATCAAAGCACTTATTAAAATCAGTAAGCTAATTCTTGAAGAAATATTCATAGATCTTGTTTTAAATATCATTGTTCTAAAATTATGCCACTCTTTTTATTTGACGACTTAGGGTTGAAAAAAATGGCAAAAAGTAATGTTCCTATCGAATACAAAACAATATCAACAGGGTCAGAAATACCGGAATGGAGAACTAAAGGTCTGTAAATTTCGAAATACACACTTACGAAAATTGTACTTGTAATGAGTTGTGGTTTGCTTAAGTGGTTTATTATAGGAAAAAAGATTTGTAAAGCTGAAAGACTAATCGTAAGCATAATTGGCATACAGAGAAGATCTCCCAAATAATCGTTCAAAACGGCTGGATATTCTACATATGATATACGCTTGAGAACGTAATGCAGAATATACATAGTAAATATTACAATTAGATATTTCTTATTTCGCACTCTCATTGTTATCCAGCCAAAGCGGCAGCCATGTAACTGATGGCGTATAAGATCAAATAGAATACAACTTGATGAAATTGCACTATCCGTTTGAAGAATTTCGCAATGGGTGAATCGCTTTCATGGATAGCGATCATTGGAATATCCATTTCTCGTTGAGCGCGTTCAACATTAATTTTATGTTCCTCCTTTTCAGATTCGTAAAATACAGTGTTGCAATTGGTGCACGTCTCAATTTGAGCATCAATCCATTCGCCACATTCAGAGCATTTCCGTTGGTTCATTCTAATTATAGAAGTGAGTTGTTTCTTACGTGCAAAAATCGCTATTATGCGCTAATATTTAACCAATGGAGATTGTATTAAGTTTTATAGCTGTAATCATATTTATATACATCTATATTCAAGATGTAAGAGCATATAGAAGAAAAGGAGGTCAGCTTAAAAATGCACCATACTTTCAATTTACCATTTCGACAACGTTGATTGTTTTAATGTCTATTGGTCTTGTCAATGGATTCTTGATGGATCCGATTTCTACAAGCAGCACAACCCTATTTATAAGTAGTGTTATTCTAAGCCTTTTGGTTGCTAGAGTTTGGCTCTTATATGTAAAATGGATAGATGTATATGAGCCGGAAAGAAACATTCACTTAGCGATTACATTCTTCTTGTCATGCTTAACGTTAATCCTAGTTTTTCCGCTTACGCAGCTTATTAATTCGGCAGGCTTCGTACTTAACGGAGATCCCGTAAATGATTTTCTATTTTCTTTTATCGCTATTGGCATGGTCGAGGAATTTGTAAAATTCATTCCTCTTCTTGTCATGATAAAATTGACCAAACATGTAAACGAACCAATTGATTACATTGTTTACGCTTCTGTATCGGCATTAGGCTTTGCGTTTATTGAAAACATTCTCTATATCCAAAGTACGAACCTGGCATCACTTTCTGCTCGTTTATTGTACAGTAGCGTTGCTCACATGTTTTTTTCTTCCATTATTGGTTATGCTTTGGCGATTAATGCAATTCAAAATAAAAAGAACTTTACAGGACATCTAATTGTTGGGTTTCTACTGGCTTCGCTAGCTCATGGCTTTTATGATTTTTGGTTGATTAATGATGAGTTCTATTTACCTTGGGTTACAACGGTATTTTACATAGGCTCACTTCATATTTGGGTAACGCTGAAAAACAATTTGATTAACAACACAAACTTCTACAGGCCAGATATTAGTCTGGATAGGAATAATATCAAGTATAAGCTTCTATCACATTTAGTCTTCACTATTTACATGGGTTATATAGCGTATGCAGTATTAAATGGTGCGGAAGAAGCAAATTACTTTTTAGCTTATTCCGTGATGTCCTTCCTGTTTTTAGTGGTGTATTTGTCATTTTCATTTAGCAGCTTTAATATTATTAGGGGATATATAGCTCCTATTAGTTTTCCGGTAAAATTCTTTCTTCCAAAGGTTGATGCCTATCCAAATTATTCTGGTATAAACATTCAATTAAAGATTTTAGTTAGAAAGGGAATAACAGAAACTTATAATGGTGTTTTGAGAAAAAGATTGGTGTTAAAAAAAGATTACAATTGGTATTTGTTTGAAGATGAAGAGCATAATCAGTTTGTGGTAAAGCCTTATGAATATACACATCCGTTTGAAGAATCTTCAATGAAAAGACTAACGGTGTGCAGCTATTCTCGAAAATTGCACACCAGTAATTTACATCTTGATTCCAAATTTCTTTCTAAACCATTAAAAGGTGTAGGGCGACTTTTAGCTAATCACAAATAGTTGTCTTCTAGTTCAATATGTTAGCCTACCTTTGCCGGCTAAATAAATTCACATTTTGACAACATTCAATGAATTAGGCGTTTCGCCTGAAATCGTAAAAGCATTAGAGGAGCACGGGATAATTAATCCTACTGAAATTCAAGAAAATGCAATTCCAGTTATCCTTGAAAATGATCCCGATTTCATAGGCATGGCGCAGACGGGGACCGGAAAGACCGCAGCATTTGGAATTCCATTGCTGGAGATGATCGATCCGGGGATGAATAAAACGCAGGCATTGGTTCTTGCCCCTACACGCGAATTAGCTCAGCAGATCGCGAAGGAATTAAGCGTTTTTTCAAAATACCAAGAAAAGGTAAAAGTAGAAGTAGTTTACGGTGGTGCTTCCATTGTAGACCAAATGAAGAGCATTAAAAGAAAAACTCCACAAGTTGTTATAGCAACTCCAGGAAGGTTAATTGACTTAGCTAAAAGAAAGGCAATAAACCTAGGGCATGTAGACTGGGTAATTCTAGATGAAGCCGATGAAATGCTAAATATGGGTTTCAAAGATGAACTGGACAAAATATTGGCTTTCACCCCTGAAGATAAACGCACATGGTTGTTTTCGGCAACTATGCCTTCAGAGATCAGAAAATTGGTTAAGCTATATATGCACGACCCGTTAGAGGTAAAAGTGAACCGCAAAAAAGTGGTGAACGAGAATATTGAACACCGTTTTAAGACAGTTCGTAAAGCGGATAAACCTCTAGCATTGAAACGATTAATTGATTTTTATCCGGAGATGTATGGGGTTGTATTCTGCCGCACGAAGATAGAAACACAACGTCTTTCTCAAGATCTTGTTAAATCTGGCTATGCTGTTGAGGCATTACATGGCGACCTAAGCCAAGCGCAAAGAGATCAAGTGATGGCGCGCTTTAGAGCAGGAAACGTAAAAGTTCTTTTAGCTACAGATGTAGCAGCAAGGGGAATTGATGTAGACAACCTAACTCATGTTATACATTATGCTCTTCCTGATGACAAAGAGTATTACACCCACCGTTCTGGGCGTACAGCGCGTGCTGGAAAGAAAGGTGTTTCTATTGCATTGATTAGCCCTGACGACCGAAGAAAATTAGATATTCTTCAATCACGCTTAGGGATCAAGATGGATCAGGCAAAATTGCCAAGCCTTCAAGAGGTTACAATTAATCGTGTTACTTCCTGGGCTGAAGGCGTTATGAAGTTTGAACATGAGCCAGTGGATCAAAACATTATGGAGACTATAAAGTCTTATTTTGAAGATTACACTAAAGAAGAATTGTTAGAGCAATTTATTGCTGCTGAGCTTCAGAAGTTGAATAATGCTGGTGAACGTGACGACTTGAACTACACCATTAAGAAAGGTGAAGGAGGCGATGGTAACAGACGCGATCGCAGAGATAGAGACAGAGGAAGAGGTCGTGGCAAAGGGAAAGAAAAAGGAATGGATACCTTTTTCATAAACATTGGCTCAGTAGATAAAGTAAATAAGGGTGAATTGCTACGCATGGTTTGCGACATTTCTGGGATTAGAGGAAAAGACGTAGGTGCTATTCGTGTAAATAAAAACCACACATTCTTTGACGTGAAGGACTCTAAATCTAAAGGGCTTGAGAAAAAATTCAAAGGCATGGAATTTAGAGGGAGAAAGATCAGAATGAATAAAGAATAGAGTAAAGTACTATAAGATAGAAACCCCAATCAGATTCATTTCTTTTTGGGGTTTTTCTTTTTAAGATGGGTTTCTAATCATCTGTTTTTCAATATCGTTAAGTGAATTTTACTTTTTTAACATACATGCAATTAATTGGAAATAAGGAAGTACTTTCGCGCCCTTAATTTTAAAGGGCATTTTGCATGCAATCCATTAGAAATATTGCCATTATAGCGCACGTAGATCACGGTAAGACAACTTTGGTTGACAAAATTATTCACCAATGTCAGGTTCTTGACCCTAGAAAAGAAACGGGAGATCTAATTTTAGATAACAACGATCTTGAACGTGAGCGCGGAATTACTATCCTTTCAAAGAATGTTTCTGTAAATTACAAAGACATTAAGATCAATATTCTTGATACCCCTGGTCACAGTGACTTTGGTGGAGAAGTTGAGCGGGTATTAAAAATGGCTGATGGCGTAATCCTTTTGGTGGATGCATTTGAAGGGCCGATGCCACAGACTCGTTTTGTACTAGGAAAAGCGATAGAATTGGGCTTAAAGCCGATTGTGGTGGTAAACAAGGTTGATAAAGAAAACTGTACGCCAGAAGAGGTTCACGAAGCAGTTTTTGATTTAATGTTCAACTTAGATGCTACGGAAGACCAACTTGATTTTGAAACGTTATACGGTTCTTCAAAGCAAGGTTGGATGAGCCACGATTGGAAAGAACCTACTACCGATATCACAGCTTTACTTGATACAATCATTAAAGTTATTCCTGAAGCCCCGTATAATGAAGGTACACCTCAAATGCAAATTACCTCATTAGACTTCTCTAATTTTGTAGGTAGAATTGCAATTGGCCGTGTTTGGAGAGGAGATTTAGAAGTGGGTAAGGATTATGCAATTTGTAAATTAGATAATGTTACGCGCAAGGTTAGAATAAAAGAACTTTATGTTTTTGAAGGTTTAGGTAGAACTAAAGTAGATAAAGTAAGAAGCGGAGATCTTTGTGCAATTGTAGGGTTGGAAGATTTTGAGATTGGAGATACGATAGCTGATCTTGAGCAACCAGAAGCGTTACCACGAATAAAAGTGGATGAGCCTACAATGAGTATGCTCTTCACCATTAACAATTCTCCATTCTTTGGTAAGGAAGGTAAATTTGTTACTTCTCGCCACTTGAGAGATAGACTGTTTAATGAAACAGAAAAGAATCTTGCGCTACGTGTTGAAACTACAGATACAGAGGATAAGTTCAATGTATATGGCCGTGGTATTCTTCATTTATCTGTGTTAATCGAAACAATGCGTAGAGAAGGCTACGAGCTTCAAGTGGGTAAGCCACAGGTGTTGATCAGAGAGATTAACGGCACACAGTGTGAACCTTTTGAAACATTAGTAATAGACGTTCCTGAAGAGTCTGCCGGTAAAGCAATAGAGTTGGTAACTCAGCGTAAAGGGGAGTTGCACGTTATGGAACCTAAGGGAGATTTACAACACTTAGAATTTGACATTCCTTCTAGAGGTATCATTGGTTTAAGAAATAATATTCTAACGGCCACGGCAGGTGAGGCGATTATGAATCACCGCTTCCGTGATTTTGAACCGATGAAAGGAGATATTCCTTCACGTTCTAAAGGTTCATTAGTATCTATGGAGCAGGGGCAGGTTTTAGCTTATGCAGTAGATAGATTACAAGATCGTGGAAGATTCTTTGTAGAGCCTGGAGAGCAGATTTATAAAGGTCAGGTTGTTGGAGAGCATACGCGTGACAATGACCTTCCTGTTAACTTAATTAAAGGAAAGAAATTAACCAACGTTCGTGCAGCAGGATCTGATGACGCAGCTAAAATTGCTCCCAAGATTGAATTCTCTTTAGAGGAATCGATGGAATACATTGGGGACGATGAGTACCTAGAGATTACACCTTCTAACTTAAGGCTAAGAAAAATCAAGTAGCTATAAGTTGTTGAAATATAATAGAATACACCTGAGATGTTTGTGAAATCCCTCTTATGAGGGATTTTTTTTTGCCTTATGCCTACTAATTTCGGGGTTGAATTAAATTCAGTATAAACCAAACTTTTCAAGACCATGAAAGCAACGAATTTTATTGTACTTCTACTTTTTATTTGCGGGTATCAATTGAATCTTAGAGCTCAGGAACTAATTTTTACATCTAAAAACTTAAAAATGTATAAGCAGCCCGAATTGAAGCTTATACATATGGAAAAAGATGATGGAACGATTCTTTTTGCAAACAACAGTTCTGATTTAAAAAAAATAAAAACAGAACTAAAAGCCATTTTGGTAGAGGATAACCAAGTGTACATTATTCTAAATGAAAGCGTGAAAACCTTTGAATACATTTCTTTGAAAAAAAGATGGATTAGTGGATATGAAAAATTTACAACTAATGAAATGGTGAACATTTTGGTTGATAAGGATAGGGAAGGTGTGGCAATTATAAGAGTTAAAACAGATGTTATTTGGCAGCTTAAAATACCCGGCAATCTATGCATCTATTCTGGTTCAAATGGTTTAGCTCAAGTAAACGAAGGTTTCGTAGATGTACCAATAAACAGTTCTGAAGAAATTTTAGAGAATTCTAAAGTAGTTGATATCGAAACTGTTAAAGGAAATGTATTGGAGTTTTTAAAGGGTAAGGAAAAAGTAACCGTTAAGGTAACTCCAGTTTTTGGGAAAGAAACATTATTTAGTTACGAAAATGAAAAGTGGGAGCTAGACAATAAGAATGTGGATATAGAATCCGTTTTCTCTTCTATTTTTAAATTCCCCAAGGTCTTATCAGTTGAGATTGAAAAAGTTGATATTCCAATCCAATGGTCTTTTTTGGCAAAAGATAAATATCTAGTTTATCACAATGCAGATAGCATAAAAAAATAAGCTTACCTGTCATATTTAAAATCTAAATTAGAAAAAGAAAGCAATCCTGATTTTAACGTTATTGGGTTGGATGGAACTAAAACAGAAATAAAGAATGCTTTAAACTATCATGTTGATAAGGTTAAAGTAATCACAAAAAAAGGTGAAACCTTAAATTTCAAAAAAAGTACTGAAAAATGGAGTGACAGCAATAATTCATATACAGATGATGAATTTGTCAATTATTTAATAACCTTTAATTCTGTTAACGAGATAGAGGTTGATTACATCGGGAAAAAAATGGCAAAAGATCTAAAGCTTGAAGATCTAGAGATCCTTAAAATAGAGTTTAATGAGGATGTAAACATGTACACACTCAGTTGCCAAAAACATTGTGAAAGTCTTTTAAAAAGGCCTGAAGAGGTTAAACTCAGTCAAAAGACTGCGATAAAAATCAATTCTTGTTCAATAGCTATAAGGGATGGGGTTATTTATGATGTAAGGGTGAATGATGAAAACGGAAACGAATATTACAGTGACAATACAACATACCCTCTTAGTTACCTAGTAAACAAAAAGAAGGACCTTGCTCTTGTAAACAAAAAAGACAGCATGACTAAAGTATTGTTATTCTCTGACGTTTTTGTTGCTAAAGTTGACCCAAGTCAATATGCATTAACAGATAATCTGGTATTGGCCTTGGAAAATCCAGACTCTGTTTATATTGTAAAGAAGAGCAACAGGGCATTGAATAATTATTTAGACTTAAGAGTTTACACTGATTTGTTGGCATTACTAAATCAACAGCAAAATGGAATTTTACAGTTTGAAGGAAGGGCGAATTTTTTCTTAAATGAGAGAACTTGGGGCAGAAATAATGCTTTCATCTTCAGGTATATACAGCCATATTTGAGATTTTCTAAAATTAGCAATGGTGTGTCAAATGAAGTAAACATTAAATATGAAAATGATGAATATACATTACAAGGGCATCCAATAGATTTTAATCAAAGAGCTTTTTTAGAACTCGGGGCGTACTTTAACCTTTACCATTATAATAGGTTTAACAACAGTTTTGCTATTGACTTTGATGTGGTGGCTGAGTTTAATATGACAAATGCAAACGTCATTAATAAGACGGATACAACTAAACTTGAGAGTTTTTACAGAAGCGCACTTTACGGTTTTAGATTGGCGTTCAATGTAAATAATGATAAGAACTTCGGGATGAATTTTGGTGGGGAAATTTTAACTCAAAATTTGTCTGGCACTCCTAGAATTGATAATTGGCAAGTACCTGCTACACAATCCAATCCGGTAACTTTTCATAACGCTTCTTTATTTTCCGTTTTTAAGTTTTTTGGTGAAATTTACTTTTCTCCAAAAAATTGGGAAGATGCATTGTTCTTAAGGTTTAATGTGTTTGATGATACCAGAACCAGCTACGGAGATTACACCGAAATACAGTTGGGTTGGAAAACCGATCTGGATCTTTCCAAAAAGTCTTTAAATAGAGAATAATCGGGATATAATACTGAGTATAATATTAACCCTGACCATCT